>NZ_JBEYFS010000028.1:48318-68830 GCF_040634475.1 Streptomyces sp. NPDC007095 | reverse complement strand
CTACCCGTTGTACACCGCCTGCGTCGAGCTGGGCATCCCGTTCTGCACCCAGGTCGGACACACCGGACCGCTGCCTCCCTCCGAGACCGGCCGGCACCTTGAACACCCACACGTACTGCCCCGCCTTGCGGGCCGCTTCCGGCACGTCGATGACCAGCGACCCGCCGCTCACCGTCCAGGTCAGCGGACGGTCGTGACCGAGCATGGTCACCTTGTCCCCGCCGCGGATCGGCACCGGCGCCTCGACGGTCAGTGTGGCGCCGGGCGCGGTCAGCGAGTGGATGTAGAACGCCTCGTTCTGCCGGACCGTGAAGCGCAGGTCCTCGCCGAGCTGTGCCATCCGCGACCAGTACGTGGTGTCGTAGATCGCCTCTCCGTTGGTCCTGAGCCAGCGGCCGGTCTCGCGCAGCCGGGTCTGCATGATCTCCGGGATGGTGCCGTCCGCGCGGGGGCCGATGTCCAGCAGGAAGTTGCCGTTCTTCGACACGATGTCGACCAGGCTCTGGACGACCTCCTCGGCGGTCATATAGGCGGCGTCGGGCGTCGCCTTGTTGTAGCCGTAGCTGAAGGGATCGAGTCCCCGGCTCGACTCCCACTTCGCGACGACCGTGTTCTCGTACGTCGTGTACTCGGGGGTGGTGAAGTCGTGGAAGCCGATGCCCGAACGGTTGTTGACGGTCACCTCGTACGGCTTGGGTCTGTTCTTGCCGTGGTTGAAGTATTCGGCGAGGACATGGAGGCTGTCGTTCGCGCCGCCGATGTCGCACCAGATGAGGGACGGGTCGTAGCCGTGGATCAGTTCCAGCATCTGCGGCGCCTGATAGTCCTTCACATAGTCCTTGCCCGCCGTGTATCCGGTGTACGGGAGCGGCTCCAGCGTGTACGGATTGCGCGGGGCGTGGCCCATCCACGGGTTGTCGGGGTTGAACCACTCGGGCATGGAGAAGTACAGGCCGCGGTGCAGCTCGGGCGTGAACTTCTTCGAGGCGTCGAAGAGTTCACGGATCAGATCGCGCTTCGGGCCCATCTTCACGGCGTTGCGGTCGGAGACCTTGGTGTCCCACAGGGCGAAGCCCTCGTGGTGCTTGGAGGTGAGGACGTGGTACTCGGCTCCTGCGTCACGGAAGAGTTCCACCCAGGCCCGGGGGTCGAACTTCTCCGCCGTGAACATCGGGATGAAGTCGTCGTAGGCGAAGTTCTCGCCGTAGGTGTCCCGGTGGTAGGCGTACACCGCGTTGTCCGGGCTCTGCAGGTGGTTCCAGTACCACTCGGCGTACTGCTTGCCGACCGGAGACCAGGCGGGCACCGAGTAGACACCCCAGTGGATGAAGATGCCGAACTTGGCGCGGTGGAACCAGTACGGGGCCTGGTGGCCGGCGAGAGAGCTCTCGGTGGGTTGGTAGTCCGGCACACCGAGGATCAACTCATTTTCCGCGGAAGCGACTTGCCTCCCGCGTCCGGTGACGGTCACCGTTCCGGGCCGCGCGGTGCCGGGTGCCGTGCCCACGCGGTTGCGGATGCCGACCCGGACGCGCGCCTGCTCGCCGGGGTCGAGGCGGATGACGTGCGCGGGCTCGACGGTGCGGGCGCCCGGCACGTCGACGCCGACCGACACCCGGTCGCCGGCGAGGACGGCGACCGTGCCCGCGTTGACGACGGTGGCCTCCACGCTCTGCGCGCCGCTCGACTCCAGCAGGGAGAAGGTGGAGTGCGCGTCCCGCAGGGCCAACGCCCGGCCCTGGGCTGCCGGTTGGAGGGAGAGGGCGAAGAGGTGGAGGGAGGCCTTGCCGGCCTCGGCGGGGTTGGTGGTCGGCAGGGTGAGGGCGACCGCCTCGCGCTGGGGGTCGATCCAGACCTCGGCCGTGCCGATACCCACGCCGTGCTCGTCCTTCGTGCCGTCCGGCCGGTAGCGGTAAGGGGCCGACAGCGACCCGCCCGTCGCGTACCAGTCCGCGCCGCCGAGCCCGGCGGTGGTCGTCGAGCCGTCGGCGTAGTGCACGGTGGCCCGCCCCGAGGCGTCGCCGTAGCTGCCCGCGGTGAGGAAGTGGGCCGAGAGATAGCGTCCGCTGGGGAGGTCGATGCGCTGGCCGAGGGCGACCACGTTGTTCCGGGCGCCCGCGGCGGAGGAGGGGAAGACGAACGCGATGCCGTCCACCTCTACGGGGCCCGCCGGGAGCTCCTCACCGGGGAACGTGTACCCCGAGCCGTCGAAGCTGCCGCCGGGGGCGGCCGCCGTGTCGATGCCGTCGTTGTCGGTGTACGCGTCGAGCGGTACGGGGATCGGGTCGGGGACGGGAACCCACTGGCCGTGCGGCTCGACCGCCGGTCGCGCTTCGGCCGTGGCCGCGAGGGGAAGAGTGGCCGCGACGGCCACTCCGGCCGCGGCGCCCAGAACCTGACGTCTTGGATACGTGCTCATAGCGGCTCCAATTCATCGGATGTTTGATGATTGAGGTGCCACCAGATCCCTGTCAATGGGGCGGGTAGGTGCGAAAGTTGAGCAAGTGATCGGATGATCTGTGACTCTGCGGAGATACCGGACAAGCGTGAGCGCAAAAGTCCAAGAAGACCGGTCCGAATGTCCAAGCGCGACGGCTCTCGACGCGGCACCCCGCCGCCGGGCACAGTGCTCCTCGTACTCACCAGTAATCCTCCTGCCCCCGAGGAGCACCCGTGACCAGCTGGGTCGGCCGGACCGCCACCGAGATCGCCGCAGCCGTACGCGAGAGGCGGGCCACGCCCCGCGAGGTGGTGGCCGGCCACCTCGCGCGGATCGAGCGGCTCGACGCGCGCGTGGGTGCCTTCCGTGCCGTGCGGTCCGAGGCCGCGCTCGCGGAGGCCGACGAGCTGGCCGGCCGCGCGGATCTGGCCGAACTCCCCCTCGCTGGGGTGCCCGTGGCCGTCAAGGACAACCTCGCGGTGCGCGGCGAGTCGAACCGCAACGGCTCCGCCGCGACCGCGGACACCCCCGCCGGTCACGACCATCCGACGGTGGCGCGGCTGCGCGCGGCGGGCGCCGTGGTCGTGGGCCTGACCAACGTGCCCGAGCTCTGTGTCTTCGGCACCTCCGAGGGCGTGCACGGCACGGCCCGCAACCCCTGGGACACCTCGCGCACGGCGGGCGGCTCCTCGGGCGGCAGCGCGGCCGCGGTCGCCGCCGGGATGGTGCCGATCGCGCTGGGCAACGACGGGATGGGTTCACTGCGCATCCCGGCCGCCAACTGCGGCATCGTCGGCCTCAAGCCGGGCCATGACACGATCCCGGCGGGCATCGGTCACGGCGACTGGTTC
The DNA here is from genome assembly GCF_040634475.1 of Streptomyces sp. NPDC007095. NCBI lineage: Bacteria > Bacillati > Actinomycetota > Actinomycetes > Kitasatosporales > Streptomycetaceae > Streptomyces > Streptomyces sp. NPDC007095. The sequence goes on along the minus strand of NZ_JBEYFS010000028.1, from coordinate 65,539 downwards.
GGCATGTCGGAGAACGGGCCGCTCGCGACCACGGTCGAGGACGCCCGCCTGATGTTCTCGGTCCTGTCGGACACCGAGGCGATACGCCCCTCGGGCAACCTCGTCCGCAAGGTGGCTGTCTCCGTGCGCAGTCCGCTGGTCGGCGTGAGTGTCGGCCGCCCCTACGCGAACGCGGCCCGGGCGGCCGCCGAGTTGCTGGCCGGGGCGGGCCACGAGGTGCGGCCCGCCGACCCGCCGTACCCCTACTGGCTGGGCACCACCGCGCTGATGCACTGGACGGCAGGCACCGCGGTGGACGCCGAGGACCTCGACCCGCGCCGGCTGACCCGGCGGACCCGGGTGCACGCCGCCGTGGGGCGCCGTTTCGTGGCCGGGGTGCGCACGGGTGAGCGCCGCGAGCAGCTGCGCGGGCGTCTGCGGCCGTTCTTCGCGGAGCACGACGTGCTGCTCACCCCGGCACTGGCCCGGCGGGGGCCGGCCGCCGCGCCGTGGCACGAGCGTGGCTGGCTGCGCAATGTGCTGGTCAACACCAACTACTCGCCGCTGACGCCGCCGTGGAACCTCACCGGGTGGCCCGCGATGGCGGTACCGTTCGGAACCCTGCCGAGCGGGGCCCCGGCGGCCGTACAACTGGTCGGACGACCTGGATCCGAGCTCGAACTCCTGGAGCTGGCAGGGCAGTTGGAGGAACTGCGGCCGTGGCGACGGACGGCACCACTGGACTGAGGAGCGGCGACACGCCCTATGGCCTGTCGTTTGGATCGGGCCTGGGCCGCGGGGGCTTCACAGCGGCTTGTACATGATGTGCAGTCCCACCCGCACGTGCCGGGGATGCTCATAGGCGTCCGGCACGGTGCCGAGGATCGTGAAGCCGAGCGCGGTCCACAGCTTGACGGCGGGATTGGTCTCCACGACGGCGTTGAAGACCATGCCCCGGTAGCCGTCGGCCTTCGCCGCGGCGAGGATGTGCTCGGCGAGCGCGCGCCCGACGCCGAGCCCGGCATGGTCGGGGTCGACCATGAATCCGGCGCCCGCGACACGGGCGGCGGGGCCGCCGTAGTTGGGGGTGACGTAGGCCGAGCCGACGACCGCTCCGGTGGCGTCCTCGGCGACGTACACACGCTTGCCCGGTGCCATCCACAGGGCCCGGGCCGCCTCCTCGGAGGTGCCCGGGTCCCAGGTGTAGGTCTCACCCGCGGCGACGATCCGGTGCCAGAAAGGCCAGATCCGCGGCCAGTCGTCGGCCGCGGCTTCTCTGATCGGCATGGGCGTGAGTCTGGCACGCCCATGCCGTCGACGATCGCGATGAGTCCCGCCGGGAGCGGTCAGTCCACGCTGGGCAGGATGTGGGGCTCGGCGAGGTCGTCCTCGTACCCCGCGAGGCGGATCGGGGCGGACCTGGCCCACACGTCGAGGCTGCCGAGCTTCTTCTCGGGCCGGCCTCCGCGCTCCGTGCGTTCCTTGGGGCGCTGATCGCGATTCGTCTTCTCCGGTGTCACCGCGCACTCCTTATGTGTCGGGTCACCCTCGGGACGTACAGGGCCAGTCTGCTTCCGGTCGCCTGACATCCCCTCGGGTCTGAGTCGAAGGCAGTTAAGGACGCGGTGGCGCCGGTAACTCGTGCGAGAGCAGGCCGTGGTGACCGGCTGTCCCGGGACGGACCTTGGGTGTGGGTGGAACCCCTTCAGGCTGTCCGTCCGCTACAGGGTAACCAAATGAGCGGGTCCCCGCTCGATGGGGCTGAAAACACGAGGTAACCGTCTTGCGTCGATCAGGGTCCACCGGTCCCCGATCTGGGCCTATTTGATGATGTATCCCCTCTCGCGCGCCACCCGTTCGGCGTAACGTCAGACCCCCCGCGACCAGGGCGGGAAGACTCAACCCGGCGCCCGGACAGGGGCGATGGACCGACCCGCGGAGCCCGGCCCTCCCCTTGGGGCGGCCCTCCGAAGTCTTTGCGGAACCTTGAACCGGCGTGACCCGTCCGGTCGCCGCGCGGCATCCAATACCCCTAGGGGGTATAGTCCCGCATGAGTCGGGGAAGCCTGACGGGAAAGAGTGAGGCCGATGCACGCGATCCTGCACGCACTGTCCATCACCGGGTCGATGACCTGGGAGATCACCTGGGCGCTGATCCTGGGGTTCGGCCTCTCCGCCGTCGTCCAGGCCGTGGTGCGCCGCGCGACGATCGTGCGGCTCCTCGGTGACGACCGGCCGCGGACCCTCACGCTGGCCGCGGGGCTCGGTGCGGCGTCCTCGTCCTGCTCGTACGCGGCCGTCGCGCTCGCCCGCTCGCTGTTCCGCAAGGGCGCGAACTTCACCGCGGCGATGGCGTTCGAGATCGCCTCCACCAATCTGGTCGTCGAACTCGGTGTGATCCTGGCCCTGTTGATGGGCTGGCAGTTCACGGTCGCCGAATTCGTCGGCGGCCCGATCATGATCGTGGTGCTGGCCGTGCTCTTCCGGATCTTTCTGCGCGAACGGCTGCTGCGCGAGGCCCGGGAGCAGGCGGAGCGCGGGCTAGCCGGGTCGATGGAAGGGCATGCCGCGATGGACATGTCAATCCAGACGGAGGGCTCGTTCGTGCGGCGGCTGCTCTCGCGCGACGGCTACACCTCCGTCGCACACGTGTTCGTCATGGAGTGGGCGGCGATCCTGCGCGATCTGGTGATCGGTCTGCTGATCGCGGGCGCGATCGCGGCCTGGGTACCCGACGCGTTCTGGCAGTCCCTTTTCCTCGACGGCCATCCGCTCGCCGCGAAGCTGATCGGCCCCCTGGTCGGCCCGCTCGTGGCGATCGCCTCGTTCGTCTGTTCGATCGGAAACGTGCCGCTGGCCGTCGTGCTGTGGAAGGGCGGGATCAGCTTCGGCGGTGTGGTCGCGTTCATCTTCGCCGACCTGCTGATCCTGCCGATCCTGAACATCTACCGGAAGTACTACGGGCTCCGGATGACGGGCTTCCTCCTGGTCACCTTCTACGCCGCCATGGTGCTCGCCGGATACGTCGTGGAGTTCCTCTTCGGCGGCCTCGGACTCATCCCCGACCAGGCCGACGCGGAGATCCCCATGGAGGGCGTCTCCTGGAACTACACGACCTGGCTCAACATCGTCTTCCTGCTGCTGGCGGCGGCCCTGGTGTGGCGGTTCCTGCGCACGGGCGGCCGGGAGATGCTGCGGATGATGGGCGGGGCGCCGGAGCCGGAGGGCCACGGGCACGGGACCGCCGGGGCGGAAGGCCACCACCACGGCGCACCTGCGCCCGAAGTCCATGGGCACGGGACTCCGGGGGGCGAAGGCCACGGGCACCACTGAACACGGCGCGCAGTTCAGGTCCCGTTGGCCGATTCGCAAGGCAGCCATGATCTGCTGGCGCCCGGAAACGGCTTTTTCCCGCGGGAGGACTCGGGAGGACTGACGCATGGAGCTGCGCAGCGTCGAGGAGCTGATGGATCTGCTGCACGCGTGCCGGGGCGCCCGGGACACCCCGGGCCGCTGTGGCGGCCGAGTCGATCTGCACGAACACGCCCTGCAGACCGCCGCGCTCCTGCGCAGAAGTCGTCCCGCGGACAAGGAACTCCAGGTGGCGGGCCTGGTCCACGCCGTGGGGCACCTGCTGCGGCCCGGCGACACGGCCGGACACGCAGGCCTGGCGGCGGACCTGGTCCGGCCGCTGCTCGGTGGGCGGGTCTCCCGGCTCGTCCGCCTGCACACCGGCGGATGGGCCGACGACACGGACACCGACGACGTGCTGAGCCTGCGCCACGCGGACGAGTCGGGCAGGGTCGCCGGTCTCGACGCCGGGGTCCTGGAGGACTGGCGCACGGTGCTGGAGCTGGTGGCGGCGCAGCACTCGCGGCTCGGGGCTGTCGACTGACGGTCCGTCATGAGACGGTACACGGATGACGACGCCGTACGGGCTTGAGGGCAGGAGCGCCATCGTCACCGGGGCCTCGCGCGGGATCGGTCTCGCCGTCGCCGAGGAGCTCTCCCGGGCGGGGGCGCGGGTGTGTGTGACGGCCCGGGACCCGGACGCGGTGGGCCGGGCCGCCGAACGGCTCGGCGGCATCGGGCTCGCGGGCTCGGTGGCCGATCCGGCCCATCTGCGGGAGCTGACCGAGCTGGCGCTGCGGGAGTTCGGGCGCATCGACGTCGTGGTGAACAACGCCGCCACCAACCAGCCGTACGGCCCGCTCATGGACGCCGATCCGGACCGCTGGCGCGAGGCGTTCACGGTCAACGTGGAGGCCCCGCTGCGGTTGGTGCAGTGTGCCTGGCGGGCCTGGATGGGCGAGCACGGCGGCACGGTCGTGAACGTGTGCACGGAGGGCGCCGGGCATGTGGGGCCGAACGTGGGGGCGTACGGCACCAGCAAGGCGGCCCTCCTCCACCTCACCCAGCAGCTCGCCGGCGAACTCGCCCCGAAGGTGCGGGTGAACTCCGTCTCCCCGGGGCTCGTCCGCACCGAGATGGCCCGGTTCGTCTGGGAGAACGCCGAGGACGAGCTCGGCGCGGGGCTCCCGCTGGGCCGCATCGGCCGGCCCGAGGACATCGCGCGGGCGGTGGTCTGGCTGGCCTCGGACGCGGCCGGGTGGATCACGGGCGCCGATCTGCTGGTCGACGGAGGGACCCGGGTCCGCTCCGCGCACTCCCCCGCCGACACCGTCCACGAACGCCTGCGGACCCGCGCGCCCGGCGCGTAGAGGCCGCGCCGGCTCCCACCGGCTCAGGCCCGGCTCCCGCCCGCCCCCGCAGGACTCCGTACGGCCCCCGCCCGACTCCGCAGGACAAAGCCTCACAGTGCGCGTTCAATGGTGACCATGGGTGTGCGGCGACGGACGGGACACCACCGGAGCACGGCGCTGATCGCGGCCGCCGCGGCGTCCCTGTTCAGCGCGGGGTGCACCGCCTCCGGCTCCGCCGTCGCGGCGGCCCCGCCACCCCAGCCGCCGCAGCGGCTCACCCAGGCCAAGGTGGACGATGCCGTCGGCAAGCTCGACGGCATCGTGCGGGACGCCATGAAGAGGACAGGCGTTCCCGGCGTCGCCGTGGCCGTCGTCCACAAAAACCGCGTGGTCTGTCTGAAGGGCTTCGGCGAGCGTCGGGAGGGACGGTCCGGGGGCGTCGACGCGGACACCGTCTTCCAGCTCGCGTCCCTGTCCAAGCCGCTGGCCTCGACCGTCGTCGCGGGGGTCGTCGGCGGCAGGACGCTCGGCTGGGACGACCCCGTCACCGCGCATCTGCCCGGCTTCTCGCTCAAGGATCCCTGGGTCACGGCGCACGTCACGTACGCCGACCTCTTCTCCCACCGCAGCGGCCTGCCCGACCACTCCGGTGACCTCCTCGAAGACCTCGGCTACGACCGGGCGTACATCCTGGACCACCTGAGATACGAGCCGCTCAGCCCGTTCCGCGCCAGCTACGCCTATACCAACTACGGGGTCACCGCCGCGGGTCAGGCGGTCGCGAACGCGAAGGACACGACCTGGGACAAGCTCTCCCAGGACACGCTGTACGGCCCCGCCGGCATGAAGAACACCAGCTCCCGCTTCTCCGACTACGACCGGGCCAAGGACAAGGCCGTCACCCATGTGAAGAACGCGGACGGCGGCTGGCAGGCGAAGTACGTCCGGGACGCCGACGCCCAGTCGCCCGCGGGCGGCGCGAGCTCCACGGCCCGTGACATGGCGACCTGGATGCGGCTGCAACTGGCGAACGGAAAACTGGACGGCAGGCAGATCATCCCCGCCGCCCCGCTGGAGCGCACCCACCTGCCCGAGATCGTCGCCCAGCCCCCGCAGGCCCCGGCGGGCCGCGCGGGCTTCTACGGCCTCGGCTGGAACGTCGGATACGACGACCAGGGCCGACTGCGCCTCAGCCACTCCGGCGCCTTCGAGCTCGGCGCCAACACCAATGTGACGATGCTGCCCGGCGAGCAGCTCGGCATCACCGTCCTGACCAACGCGGCGCCGGTGGGCCTCGCCGACTCGGTCGCGCAGGACTTCTTCGACACCGCCCAGTACGGGAAGCCCACGACGGACTGGCTGCCCCTGATCGACAGGGTCTACCGGCAGCAGGAGCAGCAGGGCCGCTCCCCCACCGACTACGCCAGCCCCCCGCGGAACGCGTCCCCGGCCCGCGCCCTCGACACGTACACGGGCACGTACGGCAACGCCTACTACGGTCCGCTCACCGTCACGGCCGCGAACGGCGAACTCGGCATGAGCCTGGGCCCGAAGCACACGAAGTTCCGGCTCACCCACTACGACGGCGACAGGTTCAGCTTCCGGACCGTCGGCGAGAACGCGACCGGGCTCTCGGGGGTGACGTTCAAGGTCGGTTCGGGTTCACCGGGGTCCGGCGGCTCGAAGGCGTCACGGGTGACCGTCGAGGCCTGGGACCACGACGGCCTGGGCACCTTCACCCGCGGATGACGGTGGGGTCACCACTTGCCGGGCGCGTAGTCCTTCATGAAGACGCCGTACAGGTCCTCGCCCTGCTCGCCGCGCACGATCGGGTCGTACACCCGGGCCGCGCCGTCGATCAGGTCGAGCGGGGCGTGGAAACCCGCGTCGGCGAGACGCATCTTGTCGGGGTGCGGGCGCTCGTCGGTGATCCAGCCGGTGTCGACGGCGGTCATCAGGATGCGGTCCTTCTCGAACATCTCCTGGGCGCTGGTGCGCGTGAGCATGTTCAGGGCGGCCTTGGCCATGTTGGTGTGCGGGTGGCCCGCGCCCTTGTAGCCACGGTTGAAGACGCCCTCCATGGCGGAGACGTTCACGATGTACGTGCGTTCGGCCCCGGAGGCCGCCATCGCCGCGCGCAGCCGGCTGATCAGGATGAAGGGGGCCGTCGAGTTGCAGAGCTGGACCTCCAGCAGCTCGACCGGCGTGACCTCCTCGACCGACTGGATCCAGCTGTTGGTGTCGTGCAGGTCGGGCACGAGCCCGCCCGCGTCGATGGCCGTACCGGCCGCGATCCGCTCCAGGGAGGCCGAGCCGGACACCAGGGCCAGTTCGGTGACGTCCTGCGCGGTCAGCGCGCCCCCGCCGGCGACCGGGAGCGCGGCCACCGCGCCGGAGCCGAAGGTGCCGATGACCTCGGCGGGCGGCAGCTCACCGGCGGGCAGCGGGCCGGACTCGGCGGCGAGCAGCTCGCTGTAGGCCCCCGGGGAACGGCGTACGGTCTGGGCGGCGTTGTTGATCAGGATGTCGAGCGGGCCCTCGGCGGCGACCGACTCGGCCAGGGCCACGACCTGCGCCGGGTCGCGCAGGTCGATGCCGACGATCTTCAGACGGCCGATCCATTCGTCGCTGTCGGGCATGGCCTTGAAGCGGCGGATCGCGTCGTTCGGGAAGCGCGTGGTGATGGTGGTGTGCGCGCCGTCGCGCAGCAGCCGCAGCGCGATGTACATGCCGATCTTGGCACGGCCGCCGGTGAGCAGCGCGCGCTTGCCGGTGAGGTCGGCGCGGGCGTCGCGGCGGGCGCGGTTCTCGGCGGCGCAGTCCTGGCAGAGCTGGTGGTAGAAGTAGTCGACCTCGACGTACCGCTTCTTGCAGATGTAGCAGGAGCGCGGACGCTGGAGTATCCCCGCGATCTCGCCGGCGTCGGTGACCGACGAGGGCAGGATGCCCTCCGTCTCGTCGTCGATGCGCTGGGCGGAGCCGGTCGCGGTGGACTCGGTGACGGCCTTGTCGTGGGCGGTCTTGGCGGCCCTGCGCTCCTGGCGGCGGCGCTGCTTGACCGTGCGGTAGACGCCCGCGGTGGCGCGGCGCACGGCGATGGCGTCCGGGTGGTCGACCTCGATCTTGTCGAGCTCGTCGAGCACGCCGAGACAGACGGCCAGCCGCTCCGGGTCGATGCCCGGCCCGTAGGAGACCGCCTCCCCGTCCACGGCGGAAGCCGTCCGGTCGTCCTCAGCCGTGTCCACGGCGAGAGCCGCCTGGCCGTCCTCTGTCACCGTCATCGCGTGTGCCGTTCCTCGGGTCTCGCGCCGCGCTCGAACCGCGCTCGCTTTCGAAGGCGGAATTTTACGGAGCAAGAGGGCAAGGCGCCAAACCCGAGATGATCACCGGTCCCCGCGGGCCGTTTCAGGGGCCGCAGGCGATGATCAGCGTCTCCACCTCCTCGGACAGCGCGCGGGCCAGCCGGTTCAGGTCCGGCACGGCCTGTGCGTCGGCGACGAGCCCGTAGTGGACCCGTCCGCGGTACGTCGACACGGCCACCGCCAGCGCCTGGCCGCGGGCCAGCGGGGCGAGCGGATAGACCTCGGTGAGCGGGCAGCCGCCGAGCTTCAGGCCGAGGCTGGGCAGCGGCACGCTGGTGACCAGGATGTCGAAGAGCAGCCGGGCCGCCTGGCCGACGACGGGACCGCCGAGGCGGTGGCCGATCGGCGGCACATGGTCGGCGAGCAGCGCGACGGCGCCCGCTCCCCGGTTGGGTCCCGCGTCCTTGTTGGCGTCCATCGCCGTACGCACCGAACGGAGCCGGCCGAGCGGGTCCGGGTCGTCGACGGGAAGCCGTATCAGGTAACCGGAGAGCCGGTTGCCCTGAGGGTGCGCGGTGCGCGGGCGGCGCCTGGAGACGGGAATCAGGGCGCGGGGCACGACTCCCTCGCTGCCGTCACCGCGTTCGTCGAGCCAGTTGCGCAGGGCGCCCGCGACGACGGCGATGAGGACGTCGTTGACGGTGCCTCCGACGCTCTTGCGGACGCGGTGCACATCGTCCAGGTCGAGGGCCACACCCGCGATCCGGCGGGTGCCGGTGGGCTGCGAGGTGAGCGCGGGCGAGGAACGGGCGCCGAAGGTGGCACGGGCGACGGAGCTGCCGATGTCGAGGGCGCGGCCCAGGTCCAAGAGGGTTCCGCGGACCAGGTCGGGCAGTTTGCGGACATCCGGGAGAAGTCCTCGGGGCGGCTCCGCGGGGCGCGGGCGGGGCTCGGGCAGGTCCAGCGGGTCCATGAGGGCGGCGGCGAGCATCAGCGCCCGCAGGCCGTCGGCCAGCGCGTGGTGGAACTTGAAGAACACGGCGAACGAGGTGCCGTCCTCACCGGGCAGGACGTGCGCCTCCCACGGGGGCCGGCCGCGCTGGAGCGGGCGTTCCATGAGCCGGCCCGCGGCGGCGGAGAAGTCCGCGGCCGGCGCGTGCAGCCGGACGTGGTCGAGGGGTTCGAAGTCGGGCGCGGGTTCCCGGGCCGCGCTCCCGAAGTTGGGCGGGAAGGCGAGGGGCTGCCAGACGTCGCGGATCCGCATGCGCAGCCCGGGCACCCCGGCCGCGCGGACCGCGAGCAGTTCGGCGGCGTGCGCGCCGGCGGTCGGAGAGTGCGCGGAGAAGACACCGAGGGCGCCGAGGTGCATCGGGTGCTGGGCGGACTCGATGTTCCAGAACGCCAGGTCGAGTGGTGCGAGGAGATCAGGAGTCAAAGGCTTGCTCTCGCGTCGACGACAGGGTGAGCAAGCAGTCAAACCCCGACAGGCGATTACGGTCAAGTACGATCAAGCTACGCTCAGTTAACAGCAGATTAAGTCCCGCCCCCGCGAAAGGGGCGGGACACAAGGGGCACGTGAGGTCGGATCAGGATAGGCGTCCCGACCGCGGCACGCGCGCCGACGCGCGGCCACGCGAAGGACCGGAAGCGTCAGGCCGCTCGAAGGACCTCGAAGGACCTCGAAGGACCGGAAGCGTCAGGCCGCTCGAAGGACCTCGAAGGACCGGGAGCGTCAGGTCGCCGGGCAGCCTGTGGGGGTCGCCCGGGACGCGTCGGCGATCAGCGCCTCGTGCGCCGCCCGCAACCTCCCCACGTCCGGCTTCACGACCTTGCGGTCATAGGTGAGGAGCCCGTTCAGCTCGCCCTCCACGTCCGAGATCTGGGTGTAGACGGCGCCGTTGCTCCCCCGGCACGCGAGCGCCCGCACCTCGGCGAGGCGGGCGAGGTAGTCGTCGGTGTACGTCGACGGGTCCACGTCCACGTACGACTGCTGGACCGACCAGGCGTGCCCGGGTACGGCGAGCCCCAGGCCCCCGTACTCGCCGCTGACAAGCGCGCGTCTGCCGTCGGGGGCCGGTGGCAGCGCGGGGCTCGGGTAGCCGTGTTCGTCCATGATGTCGCCGGTGCCGCCGTCGGCCCCCAGGTTCAGCCCCGACATACCGTTGACGAGCCGGGTCGGATCCCACGCCTTGGCCTGGTCGGCGATGCGGCCCTCGTCGTACTGGCCCCAGCCCTCGTTGAAGGTCACCCACATCACGACCGCGGGACTGCTGATGTGCTGGTCGATCATCAGTTTCATCTCGCGCTCGTACTCCGCGCGGGCCGCCGCGCTCGGGTTCACCCCGGCGGTCATGGCGGGCATGTCCTGCCAGACCAGCAGGCCGAGCCGGTCCGCCCAGTAGAACCAGCGGTCGGGCTCCACCTTGATGTGCTTGCGCACCGCGTTGAAGCCCATCTCCTTGTGCATGCGCAGGTCGTACGCGAGGGCCTCGTCCGTCGGCGCGGTGTACAGGCCGTCGGGCCAGAACCCCTGGTCGAGCGTGGCCATCATGAAGACGGGCTTGCCGTTGAGGACGGTGCGCGGGGTGCCGTCGACCTTCTCGACGGAGATCGAGCGCATCCCGAAGTAGCTGCCGACGCGGTCACGCCCGACGCTCACCCTGAGGTCGTAGAGGAAGGGGTCGTCCGGCGACCAGAGGCGCGGGTGGGCGATCTTCAGGGTCAGCGGCTGTCCGGTGCGGCCGGTGACGGTGGCGACCTTGCGACCTCCCTCGTACGCCGTCGCCGTGACCGGCAGCCCGTCGCGCACGCCCTTCGGTTCCACGGTGAGCCGGCCGCCGTCGACGTCCGGAGTGAGCTTGAGCGAGTCGACGTGGTCCGGGGCGACCGGCTCCATCCACACCGTCTGCCAGATGCCGGAGGTCGGGGTGTACCAGATCCCGCTGGGGTCGAGGCGCTGCTTGCCGAGCGGCGGGTTCTCACCGGACGCGGCGTCGGTCGGGTCGTACACGCCGACGATCAGTTCCTGGGTGCGGCCGGGCTTCAGCGCGTCGGTGACGTCGGCGCCGAACTTGTCGTAGCCGCCCCGGTGTTCGGCGACCTTGACCCCGTTGACGTACACCTCGGACTGCCAGTCGACGGCACCGAAGTTGAGCAGGAGCCGCTTGCCCGAGCCGATGTGCCAGTCGGCCGGGACGGTGAAGGTGCGGCGATACCACATGCGGTTCTCGTGGCGTTCGACGCCGGACAACTGGGACTCCACGGGGTACGGGACGAGGATGTGCTCGCCGAGCGTCCTCCCGACCGGGGGCTGCTCTCCCGCGGTGGCGGCGGCGAACTGCCAGCGCCCGTTGAGGTTGCGCCAGGCGTCACGCGTGAGCTGGGGGCGGGGGTATTCCGGCAGGGCGTTGTCCGGCCCGACCTCGTCGGCCCACTTCGTGCGCAGTTCGTACGTGGAGCGGTTGGGGCCGCTGCTCCAGAAGGCGCCGATCGCCTTGCCGTCCCCGGCGGCGACGAGGCCGCCCGTACCGTCGTAGCGCAGGTCGGCGGTGCCGCGTGCGGTGCCGGTCTTGTCGCCGACGACGGGTTCCTTGAGCGTGACGAGGAGAGATCTGGGGTCGGCGGGGTCCGACTCGGCCGCTGCCAAGGGCCACTTGGCGCCGCCGATCACGGCCTGGAGGTGGTCGACGACGGCGGCCGGGGGCGCGGACAGTTCCGTTGCGAAGTCTAGCTTGAGGGTGCGGCCGTCCGGCTGGACGGTGGTCGCGAGGGCGCCGTCGTAGTCGTAGCCGTCGGGCAGCAGGAACGCCGACTGCGGGATCGCCACCTTGCCGCCTCCCGGTTCGGTCCAGCGCAGATGGAGGTTGGAGCCGCCGTAGTGCTCGAAGTACTCGAGCTTGAAGTCATAGGTCTGACCCGCCGTCAGCTCGATGGGCTCAGAGGTCTGTTCGCGGTCCCAGTCGTCCACCCAGTGGTCGATGACGGGCCTGCCGTCGATCCAGAGACGGAAACCGTTGTCGCCGATGATCGAGAAGGTGGTGGGTCCGCTCTTCTCCGGTACGAGCTTGCCGGTCCAGCGGACGCTGACATCGTTGTCCTGGCCCGTGGCCAAGCGCAGCCGGGGTTCCAGGTCGTCGAAGTCGAGTTGCGGGTCGAAGCCGGTGGCCTTGAGTTCGTGGAAGTCGAAGGCGCCGGGGGCGGACTGGGTGTAGTAGTCGCCCTTCAGTCCGTGGACCGCGACGGGATCATCGGCCGCGGCGGGCACGGAGGCGAGTCCCGCGGCGCCGAGGGCCGCGCCGAGCAGTAACGCGAGTCGGTCTCCGAGTCGTCCGAAACGCACGGATCCTCCTCTTTGAGGACGGGTGGGGGACGGTGGTGAGGACGGTTGCCGGACGGGCCAGGGATGGGCGTGGGGCGGGTGGCACGGCTCTTGCTCAGACGGAACAACGTTGTCACCAACGGCAGTTGGCATGACAACACGGGGTCCCACTTTCTGTCCAGGGACATGACAACGGCCCTGGTGGGCACGGACGCACCAGGGCCGTCGTCGGTCACCGCCGGACAGGCCCTGGCTAGGGCACGATCCGGCCCTTGCCCAGCGCGATCACCCCGCCCTTGGAAACCGTGTAGAGATCCGCGTCCCGCTCGGGGTTGACGCCGATCGTCGCGCCCGGCGGCACCTCGACGTTCTTGTCGAGGACCGCGCCGCGCACCACCGCACCCCGCCCTATGTGGACGTTGTCGTGCAGGATCGAGCCCTGGACGACGGCTCCCGGGTCGACCACGACACCCGGCGAGAGCACGGACCGCGTGACCTGCCCCCGGATCAGACAGCCCGCGCTGACGATCGATTCGCTCGCGATGCCCCCGGCGTTGAATCGCGCCGGGGAGAGCTGTCCGGAACTGGTGTAGATGGGCCAGCTGCGGTTGTAGAGGTTGAAGGCGGGGCGTTCGGCGATCAGGTCCATATGGGCGTCGTAGTAGGCGTCGAGGGTGCCCACGTCACGCCAGTAGCCCTGGTCGCGGGTGGTCTCGCCGGGCACGTGGTTGTCACTGAAGTCGTAGAGCTGTGCCTCGCCGCGGTCGGTGAGCATCGGCAGAATCGATCCGCCCATGTCGTGCACCGAATGCACGTCCTCGGCGTCCCGCTGGAGCGCCTCCACCAAGGCCTTGGTGGTGAAGATGTAGTTGCCCATCGAGGCGAAGACGCACTCGGGGTCGTCGGGCAGGCCCGGCGGATCGGCGGGCTTCTCCAGGAAGCCCTCCACCGTCTGCCCGTCGGAGCCGGGGCTGATGACCCCGAAGGAGGACGACTCGGAGCGCGGCACCCGTATGCCGGCGACGGTCACACCCGCGCCGCCCTCGATGTGCTGGGCGAGCATCTGCCGCGGGTCCATGCGGTAGACGTGGTCGGCGCCGAACACCGCGATGTAGTCCGGCCGTTCGTCGTGCACGAGGTTGAGGGACTGCAGGATCGCGTCCGCGCTGCCCAGGTACCAGCGCGGGCCGAGCCGCTGCTGGGCCGGGACCGGTGTGACGTAGTTGCCGAGCAGGCTCGACATCCGCCAGGTCGTGGTCACATGACGGTCCAGGGAGTGCGACTTGTACTGCGTCAGGACGCAGATGCGCAGGATGTCGGCGTTGACGAGATTGGAGAGTACGAAGTCCACCAGGCGGTACGTCCCGCCGAAGGTGACCGCGGGTTTCGCGCGGTCCGCGGTGAGGGGCATGAGCCGTTTGCCCTCTCCACCCGCAAGTACGATTCCCAGCACCGAAGGTCCACCGCGCCGCATGCCGCCGCCCCTCTAAGCCCGGTCGAGCCACGCCCGCTGTGCCGGGCCGGCCCCGTCGCTTGAACTACACCTGTCCGATGGTTACCCCGGTTTGAGGACTTCCTCGTAAAGCTGGACGGTCCGCCGGGCCACCGCGTCCCATCCGAACTCCCGCACCGCGCGCTCCCGTCCGGCCTCGCCCATCCGCCGGGCCGTCTCCGGGTCGGCGAGCACCGAGTCGAGGGCGAGCGCCAGATCGGCCTCGAAGTTCCCCTCGACCTGCACGAGAAGGCCCGTCGCGCCGTGTTCGACCACCTCGGGAATCCCACCGACCCTGGAGGCCACCACGGCCGTACCGCAGGCCATCGCCTCCAGATTGACGATGCCCAGCGGCTCGTACACCGAGGGGCACACGAAGACCGCGGCGTGCGTGAGGAGTTGGACGACGTCCGGGCGGGGCAGCATCTGCGGGATCCAGTGCAGTCCCTGGCGTACGGCACTCAGTTCCTGGAAGAGATCACGGAACTCCCGGTCGATCTCGGGGGTGTCGGGGGCGCCCGCGCACAGCACCACCTGCACGGCCGGGTCGATGTCCCGTACCGCGCGCAACAGGTGGGGCACGCCCTTCTGGCGGGTGATGCGGCCGACGAACAGGACATAGGGGCGCGCGGTGTCGATGCCGATGCGCTCCAGGACGTCCGTGCCGTGGTCCGGCCGGTAGAGGGTGGTGTCGATGCCGTTGTGCACGACGCGCACCGTGGCCGGGTCCAGGGCGGGGTAGCAGGTGAGGATGTCCTCGCGCATGGCGCCGGAGACGGCGATGACGGCGTCGGCGGCCTCGATGGCGGTGCGCTCGGCCCAGCTGGACAGGGCGTAGCCACCGCCGAGCTGCTCGGCCTTCCAGGGGCGCAGCGGCTCCAGGGAGTGGGCGGTCATGATGTGCGGGATGCCGTACAGCAGCTTGCCGAAGTGACCGGCGAGGTTGGCGTACCAGGTGTGCGAGTGGACGAGTTCGCGGCCTTCGAGGGCGGCGGCCATGGCGAGGTCCACGGAGAACGTGCGCAGCGCGTCGTTGGCGCCGTCGAGCGAGGACCAGGACCGGTGGCGTACGACGCCGCCCGCGGCACCCTCGCCCCAGCAGTGCACGTCCAGGTCCGTGAGGGTCCGCAACTCCCGGGCGAGGAACTCGACATGGACACCCGCGCCGCCGTACACGTCCGGCGGGTACTCCCGGGTCAGCAGTCCCACTCGCACGCAGAGCCCCCCGTCGTACCGAATACCGGCTGGTGCCCTTCATGGTCACCCAGAAGGGACGCTTGGGGAAGACCGCGGTTCTCAGCGGCGGCCCGGAGCCCCGCTCCGCGGGCGGCCCGGCGTCCGGCCCGGCGGGCGGTCGAAGCAGCAGTCGCCGCAGAGGCCGCCGCCGGGGAGCCGGTAGTACAGGCAGCAGCTGCGGCGGCGGAGGGTACGGGGGTCGACGGTCGCGGACAGGTCGGGATGCGTGAACAGGCCGGCGACGAGGGCGCGGGCCCGATCGGCCACGTCCGTACGGCCGTTGGCCTCGGCCCAGCGGTGCAGCTGGCGCCAGGCACCCGCGAGCGCCGAGCCCGCGTTCCCCCACAACAGGCCCTCCGACATGCGGTATCGGGTACGCAGAGCCGCCGCCAGCGGGGCGAGGTGGCCGTCCCGTACGACCTCCCCGATCGCCGCCACCGGCAGTGCGCGTACCTCGGACAGCCACAGGTCCTCCGGAGCACTGCCGTCCGGATCCCACCACAGCAGCCCCGGATCGAGGTCCGGCAGCCGCCCGTACAGCGCGGCGGCGCCGAGCGAGACCGACCACAGACGGGCCGCGAGGCCCTGCTGCGCCACCGAGACCGCGATGCGGTCCTCGGGCGCCCGCAGACTCGCCGCGACCTTCCGGACGCGAAAATTCAGAGGATCCGACCGGACATCTCTGGGATCATCGTCTCGGGGAGACGCGTACGCCTGTGCGAGCGTCGGCAGCGGGGCACGCGGCGGTACGCCGGTGCGCAGTACGAAGAAGCCGCCGAGCGAGCCGAGCGCCACGAGTTCCGGGTCGAGGTCCACGAACAGCAGTAGTACCAAGTCCCCTAGGGGTTCTCACCGGAGGGTCTCCCCCTCATGTCGCCCACCCAGGGGAGGACATGGGGCGAGTCGTACTCCATCGGCAGTACTACTCATTGCCTGCTCAGGTACGACGACGTGAACGGATGCGCGAGGCATCGTAGTGGGTATGAAGGCCGATCGTTCGCCGCGCCGGGCACAGCGCCCCCGCCGCACGCAGAGGAGGGACTCATGAGCGCGCTCGCGCTGTCCGTCCTGCTCTCGTTCGTCTCCGCCGTTGCGTACGCCGGCGGCGCGATCGTCCAGGAGCAGGTCGCGCTGACCTCTCCCGACCAGACGTACGCGCCGTTGCGCCGCCCCGGCTGGTGGGCGGCGGTCGCCCTGAGCGGCGTCGGCGGAGTGCTGCACGTGGTGGCGCTCGCCTACGGCCCGCTGAGCCTGGTGCAGCCCCTGGGCGCGCTGACCATCGTGTTCGCGCTCCCCATGGCGGCCGTCTTCGTCGGCCGCAAGGCCGGGGCGACCGCCTGGCGTGGCGCGATCATGGCCACGGGCGGCCTCGCGGTCCTGCTCGCCCTGGTCGGCTCGGCGGATTCGCAGTCCCTGAGTGACACCCAGATCACGGTGCTGGCCGTGGTGTCGGGCGGCGCGGTGGCGGCCTTCATGGTGGCGGGCCGCGCCGCGCACCGGCACCCGGCCGTGCGCAGCGTGATGCTCGCGGTGGGGTCCGGCATAGCCTTCAGCATGTCCTCGGTGTTCACCAAGACCGTCGCGGTGGACTGGTCGCACCAGGTCTCGCTCTCCGACCTGCCGAGCCTCGCCCTCATAGGGGTCTTCGCGACGGCCGGGATGCTGCTGTCGCAGGCCTCGTACCGGGGCGGCGGTCTCGCGGCGCCGCTGGCCACGCTGACGGTCGTCAACCCCGTCGTGGCGGCGGCTGTCGGCATCACGATGTTCGGCGAGACCTTCCGCTACGGCGAGACGGGCACCGTGCTCGCGCTGGCCTGCGGAGTCGTCGCGGCGGGTGGTCTGATCCTGCTCACGACCGAGCAGATCGGCAGCGCCCGCAACACCGCCGAGGTCGCCGCACCCGCCGCCGTGAAGACCGAGCCCGAGGCGGAACCGGCCATGCCGGACTCCGCGTTGGAGGCGCTGCTGCTCGCGGCGCTGCCCGAGCAGTCCGCGGGACCGGGCCACGAGGACGAGCCGGCCGCGGACCGCGGAGAGACGTTCGGCGCGGGGTTCGGGGACGGGTTCGACGCGGGGCTCGGGGAGGCGTTCGACGCCAAGCTCGGAGACAAATTCGACGCGGGGCTCGGGAAGGCATTCGACGCCGGGCTCGGAAACGAACTCGGAAGCGGACTCGGCGCGGGGCTCGGGG
>NZ_JBEYFS010000028.1:0-48220 GCF_040634475.1 Streptomyces sp. NPDC007095 | reverse complement strand
GGAGACATTCGACGCCGGGCTCGGAAACGAACTCGGAAGCGGACTCGGCGCGGGGCTCGGGGAGACATTCGACGCCGGGCTCGGAAACGAACTCGGAAGCGGACTCGGCGCGGGGCTCGGGGAGACATTCGACGCCGGGCTCGGAAACGAACTCGGCGCGGGGCTCGGGGAGACATTCGACGCCGGGCTCGGAAACGGACTCGGCGCGGGGCTCGGACACGGATTCGACGTGGACCGCGGCGAGGACGTCTTCGTACCGGCTCCGGCGATGGCGAGGGCCGCGGAGAGCGCGCCCGGCTCGGCCGACTCACCCGAGTCGGCCGAGGAGGACGCGCTGCCCGCGCTGGCCTATTTCGGCCCCCTGTGCGGGCCCTACGTAGTGGCGACACCTCTGCTGGACCACCACCACCGCACGCGCGTCAAATCCTGACGCCGCCCGCCCTCAGGTAGGCGACCGGATCGACGTCCGTGCCGAAACCGGGCCCCGTCCGCACCTCGAAGTGCAGATGCGGGCCCGTGCTGTTGCCCGTGGAGCCGGAGCGGCCGATGCGCTGGCCGCTCACCACTCCCTGCCCGTCCTTCACCGAGATCGCCGACAGATGGGCGTACTGGGTGTAGCGGCCGTCGGCGTGCCGGATCACCACCTGGTAGCCGAACGAGCCGCCCCAGCCCGCGCTGACGACCTGGCCCGCGGCGACCGCCTTCACGGAGGTGCCGGTGGGCACCGGGAAGTCGACGCCCGTGTGGTAGCCCTTCGACCAGGAGGCACCGGCGGCGTGGTAGGGCGTGCCGGTCGCGGCGTGCACGGGGGCGACGAGCGTGTCGGTCTTCTTGGCGGTGTCCGAGGACGTCTTGTGCGAGGGGGTCTTGTGCGGGGACGTCGTGTGCGTGGACGGTTTGTCGGGGGTCTTCTGCTTCTTCGACGCGGACGAGGGAGTGCTCTCGGTGTGTGCCGGGTTCTGGCCCTTGCCTCGCAGGTTCAGCCGCTGGCCCGGGAGGATCAGGTCCGGGTCGGAGCCGACGGTGGTGCGGTTCGCGTCGTACAGCCGTTGCCAACCGCCCTGGACGTGGCGGGATCCCGCGATGCCGGAGAGCGTGTCGCCGTGCACGACCGTGTACATCTCGGCGGTGCCGGCCCGCGACTGCGGTGTGGTCTGCGGCTGGACGTCGCGTGCGGAGCGCTTGGTGGTCTGGGGCGAGGTGCCGGACTTGGTGCCGGTCCGCTCGGCGGCCGGGGTGATGTCGGGGGTGTCCCCACCCCGGGTGAGACCGGCGCGCACCGAGCAGACCGGCCAGGCACCGGGCCCCTGGCCCTTGAGTACCTTCTCGGCGATGGCGATCTGCTGGTCCTTGGTGGCCTGATCCGCGCGCGGGGCGTAGACCTGCCCCCCGTACGCCTCCCAGGTGGACTGGGTGAACTGCAGTCCGCCGTAGTAGCCGTTGCCGGTGTTGATGCTCCAGTTGTCGGTGGACTCGCAGGCGGCGACCTTGTTCCAGGTGTCCACGTCGGCCGCGTGTGCGACACCGGTGCCGATCAGCGGGAGTGCCATTCCGGCGCCGCCCGCCGTGACGGTGAGTGAGGCGCGGTTGATCCTGTTCGGCTGATACCGGCGGTGCCGGCCGCGTACGGCCATGTGGGAGCCCCCTCGACATGCGTCAGGAGCGGCAAAAGTAAACGCCGCGAACAGGCCATGACAAGAGCGCAATCGGCCGTGCTGTGCGCCCCGGGCGCCGCTCCCTCGCCCGGGGAGGCGGCGGGTCGTTCTTCTGCGTACACGTCGCCGACGCGTCAGGATGGCCGGAGGAACACTGACGAACAGGAACGGCAGGATCACCGGCAGTACCGATACCGACCGATACCGATAGATACCGACGAATACAAAGACCTCTTACCGGATCTCTTAGGAGCCAACCGTATGAGCAACTCAGCCCAGATCGGCGTCACGGGTCTCGCGGTCATGGGGCGCAATCTCGCCCGTAACTTCGCCCGCAACGGCTACACGGTCGCCGTGCACAACAGGACCGCGGCCCGGACGCACGCGCTGGTGGAGGAATTCGGCCACGAGGGCGATTTCGTGGCGACGGAGACCGCGAAGGAGTTCGTCGAGGCACTGGAGCGGCCGCGACGTTTGATGATCATGGTGAAGGCCGGTGAGCCGACCGACGCGGTGATCCAGGAATTCGCCCCGCTTCTCGAGCCCGGTGACATGATCATCGACGGTGGCAACGCGCACTTCGAGGACACCCGGCGCCGGGAGCGCGACCTGCGGGGCCAGGGCATCCACTTCGTCGGCACGGGCGTGTCCGGCGGCGAGGAGGGCGCGCTGAACGGGCCGAGCATCATGCCGGGCGGCTCGAAGGAGTCGTACGCGTCGCTCGGTCCGATGCTGGAGAAGATCTCCGCGAAGGCGCCGGACGGCTCTCCCTGCGTGACCCACTGCGGTCCCGACGGCGCCGGGCACTTCGTGAAGATGGTGCACAACGGCATCGAGTACGCCGACATGCAGCTGATCGGCGAGGCCTACCAGCTGCTGCGCGATGTGGCCGGGTACTCCCCCGCGCAGATCGCCGACATCTTCCGCACCTGGAACACCGGCCGGCTCGACTCCTATCTGATCGAGATCACGGCTGAGGTCCTGTCACACGTGGACGCGGCGACGGGCAAGCCCTTCGTGGACGTGGTCCAGGACCGCGCGGAGCAGAAGGGCACGGGCCGCTGGACCGTGCAGATCGCGCTGGACCTGGGCGTTCCGGTGTCCGGTATCGCCGAGGCGGTCTTCGCCCGCTCGCTGTCCGGGCACGCCGATCTGCGCGCCGCCTCCCGGGAGCTCGCGGGCCCCAAGGCGAAGCCGCTCGGGGAGTCCGAGGCGGCGGCCTTCGCGGACCGGGTGGAGCAGGCGCTGTACGCCTCGAAGATCGTGTCGTACACGCAGGGCTTCCACGAGATCAGCGCGGGCAGCGACCAGTACGACTGGGACATCGACCTCGGTGCCATCTCCGCGATCTGGCGCGGCGGCTGCATCATCCGGGCGGCGTTCCTGGACCGGATCCGCTCCGCGTACGACGCCCGGCCCGACCTGCCGAGCCTGCTGTCCGACAAGACGTTCGCGCGGGAGATCGCGGCGGCGCAGGACGACTGGCGCGAGGTCCTGGTGGCCGCCACCCGCCAGGGCGTGCCCGCACCCGGTTTCTCCGCGGCGCTCGCCTACTACGACGCGCTGCGCGCCGAGCGGCTGCCCGCCGCCCTGACGCAGGGGCAGCGGGACTTCTTCGGGGCGCACACCTATCGGCGCGTCGACCGGGAGGGCTCGTTCCACACGTTGTGGGGCGGCGACCGGTCGGAGGTCGAGGCGTAGGCGGACGTAACGCTACGGGGCGTACGGGTACCGGACGTACGGGTATTCCGCGCCGCCGAGGCCGTCACATCCCCGGAACCCGGGGTGTGACGGCCTCCGACGTTCACCCGTTCGCTCGCCTGTTCACGTGAGCGGGGGGCCCGGTTCGGGGTTCGGTACCGGCTCGGGGCCCGGCGGCACCGGGCCGGGGCCCGGTGGGGTCGGTTCGGGGCCCGGTGGGGTCGGTTCGGGGCCCGGTGGGGTCGGCTCGGGCCCCGGCGGCTTCGGCACCGGGGACGGCGGAGGGGTGGGCTTCGGTGCGGGGTGAGGGCCCGGATCCGGGGTCGGGTCCGGGAAGGGGTGGGGGTCCGGGAAGGGCTGCGGGCGGTCGGGGCCCGGCCCGGGCGTGGGACCCGGTTGTACCGGATCGGGGTTCGGATGCGTCATGGTGTCCTCCAGCCAGTCGATACGTCGGCCCTGGACTTGTCCCACGCGTACCCGGCCACCGCTCCCCCAGTCACCCCGTCGCGCAAGGCGCGCGGACCAGTTGGACCAGACGGACCCGGCCGGCCGGTCCACCGGTGGCGCGTCCATCCATGGAACGTCCGGCCATGACACGTCCGGCCATGCCGCGTCTACCCGTGGCGCACCGCGTCCGCGCCGGCCGCGAGCCCCGGGCGGGGACTGGACAGTACCGGGACCGCGGTCGTGGTCAGCCGCTGGGCCGGGGTCATCGACGCCTGGGCGAGGACGATCGCGTCGGCGTCCGTGACCGAGTCGGCGGCCGCCGCCACGCTGCGGACGTACCCGTCGATGTCGCCTGCCTCGAAACGGGCCCAGGCCCCGTCGACCAGCAGCGTACGAACCTGTACGGAACGCCCGGCGGCGCGGGCCTCCTCCTCGACGAGGGCGGCCGTCGGCCCCAAGGTGCTCTCCGACGTCGCGACGACCACCACACGAGGGCCCCTGGCGACCGCGGCGGCGGCCATCGGACGGTCCACCCGGAGCACGGGTACCCCGGCGCCCGCCTCCTCGGCGACGGCGCCGATGGTCGAGCAGGTGCACAGCACGGCACGCGCCCCGTCGTCGACCGCCCGGTCGAGCGCCGCCCGCACCTCGCCGGCCACCGCGGCCGGGCCCTCGCTCCGGGCCCGGGCCAACAGTTCCTCGTCCACCAGGTGCCGCAGTTCCAGCCCCTGGTGGTCCTCGTCGCGCAGCGCGTCGAAGACGGGGATGTGCAGGGGCGAGGTGTGCAGCAGAGCGAGAGGACCCGATCGGTACATCAGAAGCGCCCGGGGTGCGTCTTGAGCCACTCCACCGCCGCCCCGAGCAACTCCGGGTCGGCCGCCGGAGCCTCCTCGGGGTGGCGCGCCGCCCACTTCACGACGTACGGGCACAGGGGCGCGACCACGACGCCCTCGCGCGCGGCGATGCCGTACAGCTCACGGGCGAGGGAGCCCGCGATGCCCTTCCCCTCGTGCTCGGGTTCCACGATGGTGTGCACGGGGACGAGGGCGCGCGCGGGGGCCTCGAGGACGAAGTACTCGATGTGGCCGACGACTTCGTCCCCGGCGAGGGCCTCGAGGCGGCCGCCCGCACGGTCGTCGCGGATCTCCATGTCGCTCATGGGCAACTCCTCGCGTCCTCGGGTCGTCTGCTTGCCCAGCCGCTGCCCCGGGGCCGGGGTTCAGACGGTGACCGCCTGCGGGCTGCGCTCCTGGTCCGAGCCCGGCACCGGTTCGGACGGATCGGCGCCGAGGGCCACGATCCGGTTGTCGTGGTCCACATGCACGACCCTCGGCCGCAGTGCCCGCGCCTCGGCGTCGGAGACCTGAGCGTAACTGATGATGATCACCAGATCTCCGGGATGCACGAGATGGGCCGCCGCCCCGTTGATCCCGACGACCCCGGAACCGCGCTCGCCCTCGATGACGTACGTCTCCAGCCGGGCGCCGTTGGCGATGTCGACGATGTGCACGAGCTCACCCGGCAGCAGATCCGCGGCGTCGAGCAGGTCGGCGTCGATCGTGACGGATCCGACGTAGTGCAGGTCGGCCTGGGTGACAGTGGCACGGTGGATCTTGGACTTGAATACGGTACGAAGCATTCAGCACTCCCGAAATTCGCTCCCTGCCTGCTTTGTGCAGGTCAAGGGCTGTTCTTTCACCCTACAGCGGAGGGCTCTCCGGCGGACATTCATCCGCGGACTCGGGCCTCTCACTGACCGCTTGCCGAGTTCACCGACATGGGCATCAGCCTGGGCTGAAGGCTGTTGACGAGTCCACTCCTCAGCCGCGGCCAATGAACGGGATCAGGGTAGGGAACAGGACACCGCCGGCGCATCGAGATCTCCGTCACGTGCCCCTGATGCCCTGCCCGGGACGGCGAATGGACACTGCTGCGGTACGGCCTGCCTGCGACATGTCGCAGGCAGGAGCGCCACCACGCCCGTCACCCCGAAGTACCCGCCACCCAAGGCAAAGAAGTGCCCGCATCCACAGCGAGAAGGGCATCCGCGTCGTCGGCCGACCGTACCAACGCGTCAGGCGCCGCTGCTGCCGAGGTGCCGGGCTTTGAGCGCGGTGACCTGGGCAGCCAGGTCCGATGGAGAGGAACGGCGCAGAGCAGTAGCGCGTGCCAACCGAGCCACGTCACTCGCCGACGGCACTGAACTGCCGTGACCGATCGCCCTCACGGGCGCGTGCCGCTGGATTTCCCGCGTCATGGTTCCGGTCATCCGCAACCGATGCGGCGCGGACATCGAGGTCAAGCCGTCAGACCAGTGGCGACCCGCGAAGCGGACGAACAGCGATCGGCGGCGGTCGGAGTGGGGGAAGGCCGGGCCATTGTCGACTGAGCACGTGTTGCCTCGGCCCCGGCCTCTCGGCGCCTTCGAGGCCCGGCATGCGACGGGCAGGGTCATCGGCGGCGGCGCGGGGCGGACAGAACAGCGGTGAAGTCGTCCAGGGCCGCGAGGTTGTGGGCGCTGACGACGGCGTCGCAGTAGGGCAGTGCCGCAGCCATGCCGCCCACGAGCGGACGGTAACGCGGGCTTGCCGTACGCGGGTTGACCCACACTACGCGGTAGGCGACCCGGGACAGCCGCGCCATCTGAGTGGCGAGGTCGGCGGGCGCTCCGGTGTCCCAGCCGTCGGAGATGATGGCGACCACGGCGCCGTGCGCCATGCCGCGCCGGCCGAACCGCTCGTTGAACTCCGCCAGGCAGTCGGCGATCCGGGTGCCCCCGGACCAGTCCGGGGCCACCCGTCCGGCCCGTGCCAAGGCGTCGTCCGGCCCGGCCCGCCGGAGGACGGGCGTGAGGCGTGTGAGCCGGGTGGCGAAGGTGAAGACCTCGGCGTGGGCGGCACGGGCGGCACAGTAGAGCAGTTGGAGCATCGCGCGGGCATAGGGCTCCATCGATCCGGAGATGTCGCAGAGCACGATGAGGTCGCGGGGGCGGGCGCGGGGCGCGAAGCGGCGTAGTCGCAGCGGGTATCCGCCGGTGCGCCGGCTGACGGAGAGGGTGCGGCGCACGTCGATGCGCGCACCGTGGTGCGCGGTGCGGCGCCGGCGGGACGGCCGGGTCGGGGTGCGAAGCACGAGGGTGCGCATCACCTCGGAGAGCCGTGCCAGTTCCTCGGCGGACAGGTCCGCGAAGTCGCGGCCCGCGAGACGGTCGAGCGGACTGGCGGCGAAAGGTACGGGAGCCTTCTGCGGCTGTGCGTCGGCATCCCGGTCTCGTCCGTCGACGGTGTCCTTCCGGGTGCCGGGGACGCGGCCCGCAACGGTGTTCGGGAGCGTTCGGGGCGGGTCGCCGGGTTGCCCGCGCGGTGCTCCGCGGTCGGCCGGGCCGCCGAAGACCTCGCGGAAGACCGCGTCGAACGGCTCGATCTGCTCCGGGTCGGACACCAGGGTGGCGAGCGCGCAGTGCCGCAGCTCGCACGTCGTCGACGGTGCCAGCAGGGTGAGCGCCCGGGCGAAGCTCCGGGTGCGGTCGGGGCCCACCGCGATCCCCGCGTCGTGCAGGGCGGCGGTGAACGAGGCTGCCAGTTCCGGCAGGTCAGGCATCGGAACCGGACTCCGCGTCGATCAGCTCCGCCAGGCCGGCCCCGCGTACGGCCTCCAGGTCCTCGGCGTACTTGAGTACCGCCCCCAGGGTCCGGTCGGCGGCGTCTGCGTCGAGCACGGAGAGCCCCAACGTGTGCAGCGCGCCCGCCCAGTCGATCGCTTCGGCGATGCCGGGCGGCTTGGTGAGTCCCTGCCGAGCGCGCAGGCGTGCCACCCCGATCGCCACGCGCGCGGCCAGCCACTCGGCCGACTCCGGCACCCGCCTGCGGATGATCGCGGCGACCCGTGCGGTGTCCGGGTAGTCGATCCAGTGATAGAGGCAGCGGCGTTTGAGCGCGTCGTGCAGATCCCGGGTGCGGTTGGACGTCAGTACGGCCACCGGCGGTACCGCGGCCGTCCGGGTGCCGAGTTCGGGGATGGTGACCGCGGCGTCTGCGAGAAGTTCCAGCAGGAACGCCTCGAACTCGTCGTCGGCGCGGTCCACTTCGTCGATGAGCAGCACCGCCGGCCGCGGTCCCGGGTGGCAGATCGCGGCGAGCAGCGGCCGTGGCAGCAGGTAGTCCTCGGCGAACAGGTCGGCGTCCCGCAGGGGCTCCCCGCGGGACTCGGCCAGTCGGATGGCCAGCAGTTGCCGTGGATAGTTCCACTCGTAGAGGGCCTCGGCCGAGGACAGTCCCTCGTAGCACTGCAGCCGGATCAGCGGCGTGTCGAGCACGGCGGCGAGGGCACGGGCCGCCTCGGTCTTGCCGACGCCGGGCTCGCCCTCCAGCAGGATCGGCTGCCGCATGCGCACGGCCAGCAGCAGCGCCGTGGCCAGGGCGTCGTCGGCCAGGTAGCCGACCGTGTCCAGACGCGAGCGCAGGGCGGGGACATCAGGTACGAGGGGGTCGAGGTCAGGCATGCGCGTACCGGGAAGGGTCGTCGGCGAAGGCGTGCTGGCACCCCGGGCCGCAGAAGTACACCCTGCTGCCGGCCCGGTCCAGTGAGAGGGTGGCGGGCGTGATCACCACGGTCATGCCGCACACGGGATCCACGCCCTCGGCCACGGCCTGCGGTGCGGCGGAGTCGGCTCCGGGGCGCGCGGCTCGGGCCGCCTGCGGCCGCAAGGCGATGATCTCGGCGTACACCGACAGCGCGATCTCCGCCGGGGTCCGTGCGCCGATGTCCAGGCCGGCCGGGGTGTGGACGCGCGCGCGTTGTTCCTCGGTGAGCCCCAGCCCGGTGAGCACCGCCGCGCCGCGCTTCGGACTGGCCACCAGCCCGATGTACGGGATCCCGGCGCGTGCGGCCTCGATCAGTACGGTCTCCTCGTCACGGCCGTGGGTGGCGATGACGACGACGTCCAGATCGGGCGGCAGCGGCTCCCCGGACGAGGCCGGCCGGGCGTCGAGGCCGAGCACACGACCGACGTCGAGCAGAGCGCGGGCGATGGGGGCGTGTCCGTAGACGTACCCCAGCGCCGGCGGGAGGTTGGCCTCCAGGAAGATGTCCAGCGTCCCGCCCGACAGGCAGGGATTGGCCACCGTGACCAGGCCTTCGCCCGGCTCCTGCGCGCCTTCGGCCCCGCTGTCCGCGGCGGGCGTGATCCTCAGCAGCAGCGATTCGCCGGTCTCCAGCACCCGCAGGCCCTGCAGTTGCACCGTCGTCTCGGCGCATGTGCCGCCCACGAAGCCCTCGACGGTGCCGTCGGGCAGCACCAACGCGCTGTCCCCGGGCTTGGCACTCGTGGGCCGTTCCGCGTGGACGACAGTGGCCAGGACGAACGGGGTCCGGCCGTGCCGGAGCACGTCCGCGCGGGTCAGCAGTTCGGTGTTCGTCATCGCGGGGGCCTCAGGTGATCGCCAGGTCGGTGCGCAGCGGCCGGCCCTGGGCGGCCCGCCACACCGCGGCGGGCGTCAGCGGCATGTCGACATGGCGTACGCCGAGCGGCTTCAGCGCGTCGACCACGGCGTTGACCACCGCGGCGGGCGAGCCCACCGTGGCGGACTCGCCGACGCCCTTGGCTCCGATGGGGTGATGCGGAGAGGGGGTGACGGTCTCGCCGAGCTCCCAGGACGGGCACTCGACCGAGGTGGGCAGGAGATAGTCCATGAACGACCCGCCGAGGCAGTTGCCGTCCTCGTCGAAGGCGATCACCTGCATCAGCGCCATGCCGACGCCGTCGGCGAGTCCGCCGTGCACCTGCCCTTCGACGATCATGGGGTTGATCCGGTTGCCGCAGTCGTCCACGGCGATGAACCGGCGGACCTTCACCTGGCCGGTGTCCGCGTCCACATCGGTGACGCATATGTATGCGCCGAAGGGGAAGGTGAGGTTCGGCGGGTTGTAGACGCAGGTCGCGTCCAAGTGGCCCTCGACGCCCTCCGGGAGTTCCAGGTTGGAGTGCGCGGCGAGCGCGATCTCGGTCATGGTCCTGCCCTGGTCGGGGTCGCCCGTGACGAACCAGCGGCCCTTCTCCCATTCCAGGTCGTCCGGGCTCACTTCGAGCATCGCGGAGGCGACGATCTTCGCGCGTTCGCGCACCTTGCGGGCGACCATCGCGGTTGCTGCTCCGGACACCGGTGTCGAGCGGGATCCGTAGGTGCCGAGCCCGAACGGAGTCTGGTCGGTGTCGCCGTGCACCACCTCGACGTCGTCGGGCGGGATGCCCAGTTCCTCGGCGACGATCTGCGCGAAGGTCGTCTCGTGGCCCTGTCCCTGGGTCTGTACGGAGAGCCGCAGGACGGCCTTGCCGGTCGGGTGAACGCGCAGTTCGGCGCCGTCGGCCATGCCCAGTCCGAGGATGTCCATGTGCTTGCGCGGGCCCGCGCCGACGGCCTCGGTGAAGAAGCTGACCCCGATGCCCATCAGCTCGCCTCGCTCGCGTTTTTCGGCCTGCTCCCGGCGCAGGTCCTCGTAGTGCGCGATGTCCATGGCCAGCCGCAGGGCGCGGGGGTAGTCGCCGGAGTCGTACTCCCACCCCGTCTGCGTCTTGTACGGGAACTGCTCGGGCCGCAGCAGGTTGCGCATCCGCAGCTCGGCCGGGTCCGTGCCGAGCCTGTCCGCGAGCAAGTCGACCATCCGCTCGACCAGGTACACGGCCTCGGTGACGCGGAACGAGCAGGCGTAGGCGACGCCGCCGGGCGCTTTGTTGGTGTAGACGCCCGTCACGCTGCAGTGTGCGGCGGCCAGGTCGTACGAGCCGGTGAAGACGCCGAAGAAGCCGGCGGGGAACTGCGTCGGCTGTGCGGTGGCGTTGAACGCGCCGTGATCGGCGATCACCTGGACGCGCAGGCCCAGGATCTTCCCCTCCTTCGTCGCCGCGATCTCGCCGTGCATGTGGTAGTCGCGGGCGAAGGAGGTGCTCATCAGGTTCTCCGAGCGGTCCTCCACCCATTTCACCGGCTTGCCGGTGACGATCGATCCGACGACCGCGCACACGTAACCGGGGTAGATGCCGACCTTGTTGCCGAAGCCGCCCCCGATGTCCGGGGAGATGATCCGGATCTTGTGCTCCGGGATGCCGGCCACCATCGCGTAGATCGTGCGGTGGGCGTGCGGGGCCTGGGTGGTGGACCACACGGTCAGCTTCCCGGTGATGGCGTCCATGTCCGCCACGGTGCCGCAGGTCTCCAGCGGCGCCGGGTGCACTCGCGGGTACAGCATGTCCTGCTTCACCACGACGTCAGCGGCCGCGAAGACCTCGTCGGTGCGCTCCTTGTCGCCCGCCGACCAGTCGAAGATGTGGTTGTCGGTCTGATGGTCCTTGTCGTCGCGGATCACCGGCGCGTCCGGGTCGAGCGCCCGGCGGGCATCGACTACCGGCGGGAGCGGTTCGTACTCCACGTCGATCAGCTCGAGGGCGTCCCGGGCGGCATAGCGGTCCTCGGCGACGACGAAGGCGACTTCCTGGCCCTGGAAGCGCACCTTGTCGGTGGCGAGCACCGCCTGGGTGTCGTACGAGAGTGTGGGCATCCAGGCCAGCCCGAGTCCGGCCAGGGTCTCCCCGGTGATCACGGCCTTGACCTTCGGGTGCGCGTCGGCGGCGCTGGTGTCGACGGACACGATCCTGGCGTGCGCCAGCGGGCTGCGCAGGATGGCGCCGTACAGCATCCCGGGCAGCCGGACGTCGTCGACGTAGGTCCCGTGGCCGCGGACGAACCGCGCGTCCTCCTTGCGGGGCATCCGTCCGAAACCG
This sequence comes from Streptomyces sp. NPDC007095, assembly GCF_040634475.1. Lineage (NCBI taxonomy): Bacteria > Bacillati > Actinomycetota > Actinomycetes > Kitasatosporales > Streptomycetaceae > Streptomyces > Streptomyces sp. NPDC007095. Next base: position 36,640 of record NZ_JBEYFS010000028.1, on the reverse strand, counting down.
ACCGGCCGTTCCTCGGTGGTCGTCATGCCCGCACCTCCTCGCGGCCGGGCGCCGACTCGGTGGCCGCGTCCGCGGTCCGCGCCCCGCCGCCGTGCTCGGCGGCCCAGCGGATGGAGCGCACGATGTTCTCGTAACCGGTGCAGCGGCACATCTGTCCGGAGATGGCCTCGCGGATGTCCTCCTCGGACGGATCCGCGTTGTGGTCGAGCAGCCAGCGGGCGGTCATCATCATTCCCGGCGTGCAGAAACCGCACTGCAGCCCGTGGCAGGCGACGAATCCCTGCTGTACCGGGTCGAGTTCGGCCCCGTGCGCCAAGCCTTCTACGGTCCCCACCTCATGGCCGTCGGCCATCACCGCCAGCACGGTGCAGGACTTGACCGGCGTCCCGTCCAGCCAGACGGCGCACACCCCGCAGTTGGAGGTGTCGCAGCCCCAGTGGGTGCCGGTGAGTCCGAGTTCGTCGCGCAGGAAGTGAACGAGCAGCAGTCTGGGTTCCACGTCCCTCGTGTGCTGCTCGCCGTTCACGGTCACGGTGATCCGCATGTCACGCCTCCTGCCCCTGGGCACGTGCGGCGGCGGCGCGCAGCGCCCGCGTGGTGAGCACCCCGGCCAGATGCCGCTTGTAGTCGACCGGGCCGCGCTGGTCGGCCGTCGGCCTGCACTCCCGCGAGGCGATCCGGCCCGCCTCGACGAAGACCTCGTCGTCCGGCCGTCCACCGCGCAGGAAGTCCTCGGCCTGCTCGGCCACGAACCGTGGGGCACCCACCGCGGTCAGCCCGATCCCGGCCTCGGTGATGACCCCGTCGGAGATCTCCAGCACCGCTCCCGCGGCGACGACCGCCCAGTCGCCGACCCGGCGCTCGACCTTGCGGTAGGCACTGGCGTGCGAACGGATGGGCACGCGGATCTCCACCAGAAGCTCCGCTTCGTTCAGCGCGGTCTCGTACGGCCCGCGGAAGAACTCCCTGATCCCGATGGTGCGCCTGCCGTCGGGGCCTTGGGTGACAAGGGTCGCCCGCAGTGCCGAGAACGCCGCGGACAGGTCCTCCGAGGGATCGGCCTGGCACAGCGAGCCGCCCACGGTACCGCGGTTGCGTACGAGCGGATCGGCGATGACCCGTTCCGCGTCCCGCAGGATGGGGAAGTGCTCGCCGACCACCGGCGAGGCGAGCAGCTCCGCGTGGCGGACCATCGCTCCGACGGACAGGTCGTGCTCGTCCACCCGGATCAACGCCAGCTCGCCGAGGCCGTTGATGTCGATCAGGGCTTCGGGCTGGGCCAGCCGCAGCTTCATCATCGGCAGCAGGCTGTGTCCGCCCGCCACCACGCGGGCCTCGGGGCCATACCGTGTGAGCAGCTCGATCGCCTGCTCGAGGCTGGTGGCCGTCTCGTACTGGAAGGCAGCTGGAACCTGCATCGGGCCCTCCTGGAACGCTGTTCCCAGTGACCATTCATGCTGCGCTCGTCCGCACTGATCGCGCAATAGCTTGATAAGCATTCACTTATCCACTCAAACGCGGGAAAATCGAATAGTGACCGTCACGCAGCTGAGCTCCTTCGTGCTGGTTGCCCGGCTCGGTTCGGTGAGCGCCGCGGCGCGGACTCTGGACGTGAGCGAGTCCGCGGTGTCGCAGGCGCTCGCCGCGCTGCGCACCCACTTCGGCGATCCGCTCATCCGGCGCGCAGGCGGCGGTGGGATGCGTCTGACGCCCGCCGGGGCGCGGCTGCTGCCGGTCGCGTCGCGGATGGTCGCGCTGAGCGCGGATGCCGAGGCTGCGGTGCGGGCGGCACGAGGTGCGCCCGACGAACTGCGGGTCATCGCCACGAGCACGCTGGCCGAGTTCGTACTCCCGTCGCTCGTCGAGGCCTTCGCCTGTCGCTCGGGGCACAGGACCGAGACCTCGTTCGGGGTTGCCTCCGGCAACGAGATACGCGTACTGGTGGAGAATCGGCTGGCCGACGTCGCGCTCGGGCCGCGCCTCGACTCCGCCCGCAGGGGCGAACTGGTCAGCGAGCCGCTGTTCCGCACCCAGTTGGTCGTGGTGATCGGCGCCAGGTCACCGCGGCCGCCCGGTCCGCCGCCGCAGTGGTCGTGGCTGGTCGATTCCACCGGGACCGATCCGGACGCGGACTCCGGGCGGCTGCTACGTCGGCTCGGAGTGACCGAAGGACACGTGTGGGTGTTCCCCAACCAGGCCGCGACCTGGGCGGCCGCCGCCGAGGGCGCGGGGGTGGCACCGGCGTCGGCCCATCTGGTGTCGCCCCGCATCCGGCGTGACGAGCTTCGCATACTGGAAACCCCGGCCACCCCGTCGGACGCCACCTGGCACGCCACCGTCCTGCAGCCCGAACACCGTTCCCCGGCCGCCGACGCGTTCCTGCACTTCCTGCACACGCCCGCAGCGACCCGCATCATGCGCGGGCCCGGCACGGGCGTCCCGCCCTCCCGGTTCCGGCCCCCGGTGTACGTCACGCTCTGGGGCGCGTGAGAGAGCAGGCTCTCCCCCGTTGCCGTGGCGGCGCGCCCGGCTTGTCGCAGATGCGGAGGTACACCAGCGTGTCTGGGCGGGCCCGCCTGCCCAGGGCCGGTACACGGCACTCCGGGTCGGCCTGCAGAGCGCGCACGACGCCGGACGTTGCCTCGCAGGCAAATACCTCCAGGGGTATTTGACGCCCTTCTCGAAGCCGCCATACGCTCGCGAGCAAGAAACCCCCGGGGGTATTTGAGGAGGCAACGAAGTGGCTCGTGAAGTGACACAGGAGGCGTTCGCGGCCGGGCACGTACCGGGCGCGCTACTGATGCCGCTGCGCTCCGCGCCGACCCAGTGCGGTGAGCTGCCGGCCGACCGGCCGGTGTACGTGATCCGTGCCGGCGGCAACCACAGCATGACCGTCGCCGACTGGATGAACTCGCGCGGCATCGACGCCCGCTCCGCGGCCGACGGCACCTCCGTCCGGGTACGCGGCGGACGCCCGGTCGCGGCCGGACCCATCGGGCACGCGGCCTGACCCCACACCGACACCGGGCCAGAAGAGAAGGAGCTCCGCCTTGACCGCCACCCCCTCACCCACCGGCGAGCCGATCTCCGGCCGTCACCGCGTCGCCGTCATCGGCGGCGGCAGCGCAGGCATCAGCGTCGCCGCCCGCCTACGCCGAGCCGGGGTCACCGACATCACCCTGATCGAACCCTCCGACACCCACTGGTACCAGCCGCTGTGGACCCTGGTCGGCGGCGGCCAGGCGCCCCTGCGCGCCACTCACCGCCCCGAAGGATCCGTCATACCCGACGGCGTGCGCTGGATCCGCCGGCGCGCCCAGGCCGTCGACCCCGACGCCCGCACGGTGACCCTGTCCGGCGGCGCCGAACTCACCTACGAGTACCTGGTGCCGGCGCCCGGCCTCCAGCTCGACTGGGACGGCGTGCCCGGCCTCGCCGAGGCGATCGGCTACGACCGGGTGAGCAGCAACTACGCGCCCGAGTACGCCCCGCGCACCTGGAAGCTGATCAAGCAGATGCGCTCCGGCACCGCGGTCTTCACCCACCCGGCCACACCTCTGAAGTGCGGCGGCGCCCCGCAGAAGATCGCCTACCTGGCCGCGGACTACTGGCGCAAGCAGAAAGTGCTTGACCGCATCCGCGTCATCCTCGTCATCCCGGACCCGGCGCTGTTCAAGGTGGCCGCCTGGTCACAGGTCCTGGAGAAGGTGGCCGCCCGGTACGGGATCGAGGTGCGGCTGCGCTCGGAGATGACCGCCGTCGACGGCGACGCCCGCGAGATCACCGTGACCGACCACGCGAACGGCACCGAGGAGACCATCGGCTACGACCTCCTGCACGCCGTACCGCCACAGAGCGCACCCGACTGGATCAAGACGGGCCCGCTCGCCGACCCGGCGAGCCCTCAGGGGTTCGTCGCCGCAGACAAGCACACACTCCAGCACCCGTCCTACGACAACGTCTTCGCCCTCGGTGACGTGGCGAACCTGCCCACGTCCAAGACCGGCGCCGCCGTACGCAAGCAGGCGCCGGTCGTGGCCGCCAACCTGCTCGACGTGATGAACGGCCGGGCTCCGTCGCGCCGTTACGACGGCTACACGTCCTGCCCGCTGGTGACGGCCCGCGACCGGATGCTGCTCGCCGAGTTCGACTACGACCTGAACCCCACACCCACGTTCCCGCTGCTCGACCCCTTCAAGGAGCGGCGCACGATGTGGATGTTCAAACGGTACGGGCTGCCGCCGGTGTACTGGCACGGCATGCTCACCGGCCGCCTCTGACCGGCCGGCCCGGGACGTCCCCCGGCCCGGGCCGGTCACCCCGCCCTCGAAACAAGGGCGGACCAGACCCTCCCATATACCCCCAGGGGTATGGACAACCCTGCCTTTCCGACACGGAGGTCATCCGCCATGTTCTTCGCCCAGTACTACCTCGACTGCCTCTCCCAGGCGTCGTACATGATCGCCGACGAGACCACCGGCCGGGCGGTCGTCGTCGACCCCCGCCGTGACGTCTCCGAGTACCTCACCGACGCAGCCGCCCATGGCTTCACCATCGAGGCCGTCGTCAACACCCACTTCCACGCCGACTTCCTCGCCGGCCACCTGGAGCTGGCCGACCGCACCGGCGCCTGGATCGGCTACGGGCAGCGCGCCGAGACCGAGTACCCCATCCGCAAGCTGACCGACGACGAGCGGATCAGCCTCGGCGACGTGCACCTGCAGATCCTCGAAACCCCTGGCCACACGCCGGAGTCGATCAGCGTCCTGGTGTACGAGCACGCCGACGACGCCGTCCCCTACGGCGTCCTCACCGGGGACGCGCTGTTCATCGGCGACGTGGGCCGGCCCGACCTGCTCGCCTCGATCGGCGTGACCGCCGACGAACTCGGCCGCATGCTCTACGAGAGCATCCAGCACAAGCTGATGGCCCTGCCCGACGCCGTCCGGGTCTTCCCCGCGCACGGCGCCGGCTCCGCCTGCGGCAAGAACCTCTCCACCCAGCGCCAGTCCACCATCGGCGAACAGCGCGCCACCAACTACGCCTGCCGCCCGATGAGCGAGGAGAAGTTCGTCGAGCTGGTCACCGAGGGACAGCCGTCCGCGCCCGCGTACTTCGTCTACGACGCCATCCTCAACCGCAAGGAGCACGACCTGTTCGACGCCGCCGCCGCGCCCCTGCCGCTGTCGGTCGGGGAGTTCATGCAGCGGCGCGCTGCGGGGGCGGTCGTGGTCGACGCCCGCTCGCCGCAGGACTTCGCCCCGGGGTATCTGCGCGGCTCGGTCAACGTGCCCGCGGACGGCCGCTTCGCCGAACAGGCCGGCATGGTCGTCTCCCCCGAGCAGGACGTCGTCGTCATCGCGCCGCAGGACCGCGAGGAGGAGGTCGTCACCCGGCTCGCCCGGATCGGCTTCGACAAGGTCGGCGGCTACCTGCGCGAGCCCGAGGGCGCCTTCGCCTCGCTGGCCGACGAGATGGAACAGGCGAGCCGCCTGACTGCCGACGAACTGCGCCGCCTGCTCGACGACGAACCCCCGCTGGTCCTGGACGTGCGCAACGCCGCCGAGCGTGAAGAGGGCTTCATCGAGGGCTCCCTGCACATCCCGCTGGCCGAACTCGCCCGCCGCGTCGACGAGATCCCGGCCGACCGGCCCCTGGTCGTCCACTGCGCGGGCGGTCACCGCTCCTCCGTCGCCGCCAGCCTGCTGCGCCACCAGGGCCGCGCCGACGTCTCCGACCTGCTCGGCGGCTACGGCGCCTGGCTCGCCCTGCCGACATCGGCCGACGTCTGATCCACCGCACGGCGGGCGGCGGCCGAACCCGGCCGACCGGCCCATCGACACCAGCGGCGGAGGCGTTCCCGTACTTCGCGGTCGCGCGCGTTCGGCACTACCGCCGGCACGCGCCGCACTCCGTCCGGCAGGCCGTGCCCGGTACCGGTCATCTCAGGTGTAGATGATCTGGCCGCCGGCCGCGTGCTCGTAGAACTCGCCGACCGTGATGATGTCCTGGACCTGGTCGACGAGGTCGTCCTTGTCGAGTTCGAAGAGGTCGACCGACGCCTTGCAGGCGTAGATCCCGGCGCCTGTGTCGGCGATCATCTCGATGAACTCGGGGATCGACGGGATGTCGAGCCTGTCCATCTTGCGTTCCATGTACCGGGTGACCAGGTCGGGGACGCCCGGCATGCCGCCCAGCAGGGTCGGCAGGTGCAGGCCCGGGTTGCCGACGGTGGCCAGCTTGATGTGCTCCCAGCGCTTCCTCGTGATGGCGTCGAGGCCGAAGAAGGTGAAGAACAGGTCGGCCTCGATGCCCTCGGCGCGGGCGCCGTTGGCCATGATCAGGGCCGGGTAGATCCCTTCCAGGGACCCCTTGGAGACGATGATCGAGACCTTCTCGATCGTTGCGGTGTCGGCCATGACGGCACGCTCCTCGATGGCAGAGACGATGGCGGAGATGTCAGATGCAGCCGCGCGGCTTGGGAATTCCGGCGATCTTCGCGGCGGTCTTGGCGGGGCCCTTGGGGAAGAGCTGGTAGAGCTCCTTGACGCTCACGCCGGACGTCTTGCCGAGGACGCGGACGGTGGGGCCGGTGCCCTTGGCGGCGTATTCGGCGCGCATGAAGTGGATGACCGTCCAGTGCCGGTCGGTCAGCTTCTCGATGCCCTGGTCGTGGGCGATCTGCTCGGCCATGGGCTCGGTCCACCGCGCGGGGTCGGTGAAGAAGCCCTCATCGTCGACAGGGACGGCCGTGTCGCCGTAGGTGGCAGTGGGCATGGCGGGTTCTCCTTCGATCAGGCGTGGACGTGGTGCTTGCCGTGCTCGGGCATCGCCGAGTCGATGCCGGGCAGTTCACGGCCGGGCAGCAGGCTGTGCCAGTACAGCCACTCGAAGGCGAGCTTGCCGAGGTGGTTGGCGTGCGACTCCTTCAGCAGCGGCAGGCCCACTGCGGCCGGGAAGTGACCCGGCAGCGGTTCGGTGTCGTAGTTGAAGTCGATCAGCAGCGCCTTGTGGAAGCCCGTCTCGACGAAGCAGTTGGTGTGTCCGTCGAAGGTGGCGTCCAGCGGCTGTCCGGCCAGGAAGCGCCCGATGTTGTGGACGAGGGTCTCGCCCGCGAAGTGGGCCACCGAGCCGGCCTTGGACGCCGGCAGCCCGGCCGCGTCCCCGATCGCGAACACCTCGGGGCGCTCGGGGTGTTGGAGGGTGCGCTGGTCGACGGGGATGAAGCCCAGCTCGTCGCCGAGGCCCGGGGAGCGGCCGACGTACGCGGCGCCGCCGTGCAGCGGCACCACCACGGCCAGGTCGAAGGGCACCTCGCGCTCGTCGTACGAGACCAGCCGGCCGCCCTCGCCGTCGACCTCTCCGAGCGTGAACTCGGTGACCAGCTCGATGCCCTTGTCCGCCAGCAACCCGCCGAGCGCCTTCGCCGCGACCGGCTTGGTGAAGGCACCGTCCAGCGGGGTGGCGTAGGTCAGTCGGACCTTGTCGCGGATGCCGCGCCGCTGGAAGTACCAGTCGGCGAGGAAGGCGAACTCCAGCGGAGCCACGGGGCACTTGATGGGCAGGTCGGCCACGTTCACCACGACACGCCCGCCCTCGAAGCGCTCCAGGGCATGGTGCAGGCCGACGGCGCCGGGCAGGTCGTAGAAGGTGAAGACCTTCTCGCCCCAGCCGGGACCGGTCAGCCCCTCGGTCTCCTCCGGCAGCAGCGCGGCTCCGGTGGCGACCACGAGGACGTCGTAACCCAGCCGTATGCCGCCGCTGAGGTACACCGTCCGTGCGTCCAGGTCGACCCGCTCGATCTGCGCCTGCTTGTAGTCGGTGGTGGCGTGCATCTGCCGCGGACGGGACCGGACGAGGTGATGCGGCTCGGCCGCTCCGAAGGGGACGAACAGCAGGCCGGGCTGGTAGACGTGGTCGTCGTCCTGGTCCACGACGGTGATCCGGCATTCGTCCTCGTCATACACGCGGCGCAGCCGGTTGGCCGTCAGCGTGCCGGCGGTACCGCCTCCGAGAATCACGATGTGTTTGCCCATGCCCCCACTGTCGTGCGGGAGAAAAGGCCCGGGGATGGGCCGATGGTCCCCACCCCGGTACCCACCCGGGTATGTCTTCGCCCCCATGCAGGCCCCATGCGCTGCCCACCCACCACGAATCCCCTGAAAAAATACCTACCAGGGTATACCGCCGCGAGGGCCGGTGCGAGGGCCGAACGGCCCCCGTCGCACCCCGTCGACCTCTCGATCAGCCGCGCCGTTCGCGGTCGACTGGAACCTGGCAGCACTCGACGCCGATGAGAGAGGCCCGGCCATGACCGGCACCGCACCGCAGACCCTCAGCACGAACCAGCCGCTGGAGGCGGAGGTGCACCGCTTCGAGGTGACCCACGTCGACCGCGACGTCTACACCGTGGACATCCGCGGCCACCGCATCCAGGTCGACCAGCCCATCGAGGCGGGCGGCACGGACACCGCGCCCACCCCCACCGAGCTGTTCGCCGCCTCCCTGGCGACCTGCGTCGCCTTCTACGCGGGCCGTTTCCTCCACCGCCACGGCCTGGACCAGGCCGGACTGCGCGTCCGTACGGAATTCACCATGGCCACCGACCGGCCCGCCCGGGTGGCCTCCGTGCATGTCACGGTCACCCCGCCGCCCGGACTGACCGAGCAGCGCCGCGCCGCCCTGCTCGCCGTCACCTCGCGCTGCACGGTCCACAACACACTGCACCAGCCACCCGAGATCGGTATCGATCTGGCACCATGAGCATGCCCTTGGCGCCGCCCGCCTCGCCCCTCCTGGACCGCATCAGCCGCGGTCGGCGACGACGAGGTGCTGGAGAGCCCCTACGGCCCCCGTCGCACCGTCTACGCCGACCACACCGCCTCCGGCCGTTCCCTGGACTTCGCCGAGGACTTCGCACGCACGCAGGTGTTGCGCCCTTACGGCAACACACACCTGGAGAGCTCGAGCCCCGGACTGCAGACGACCCGGCTGCGCGAGGACGCCCGGCGCATCATCCGCGACGCGGCCGGCGGCACCGAGGACGACCTCGTGATCTTCTGCGGCTCGGCAGCCACCGCGGCGGTCAACAAGCTGGTGGGCATCCTGGAGCTGCGTCGCGGCGACTCGTACCCGCAGGACGTGCGTCCGGTCGTGTCCGTCGGTCCGTACGAGCACACCCGAACGAGCTGCCGTGGCGGGAGTCGGTCGCCGACGTCGTGGCCGTCGACGAGGACGCGGACGGTCACATCGATCTCGATGAGCTGGAGGCGCAGTTGGTCCGGTACGCCGGCCGGCCGCTGCGCATCGGCAGCTTCTCCTACGCCTCCGACGTCACCGGCATCCTCACCGACACCGGCCGCGTCGCCCGTCCGCTGCACGCACACGGCGCCCTGCCCTTCTGGGACCACGCGGCCGCCGCCCGCCGATCGACCCCGTCGGCCTGATGCCACCCACGGACGGATCACCACATCGGCGGTCCGCCACCACGGACTGGGCGAGGAGGCGCTGTCCGGCCGACTCGACCGCGCCCGCGAGGCGCTCGCCTGTCGTTCCGACCTCCTCGATGACGGCCTGACCGGGCCGCCAGGCCGACTTCGAGCGGATGTACTGGTTCCCGCTGCCGCCGGTCCGCCTGGAACAAACCCGGCACCGGTCACACAAAATACCCTGCCGGGTATATGAGAGGAGACCGGAACGCCATGCCGACCATCGAACTGACCGAGGACAACTTCGAGGAGACCGTGCGGACCGTGCCGGATGTTCGGCCCCGTCTGCAAAAAGGCCGGCTACGCGCCACGCCGACATCGTCTTCGGCGAGGTCGACACCGAGGCCCAGCCCGAACTCGTCGCGGGCTTCCGGATCTCCTCCATCCCCACCCTGACGGCCGTCCGCGACCGGACCGTCCTGTATACCGAGCCGGGCTGACTGCCACCGCAGGCCCTGGAGGAACTCATCGGCAAGATCCGGGCCGCCGAGATGGACGACGTACGACGGCAGGCCACAGCGGGCACGACGGAGGGAAGCTGACGCTTCGGCGCATGTCCAGGGCGCCCACGGGTCGCACGCGCCCTGGAACGCCGGTTCAGCGGCTGCGCAGGGCGGCGAGCGCGGCGTCGAGATCTGCCGCCCGAGGGCGGTTGTGGGGCAGCCTGCCCAGGATGGCCGCCATGCCGCACGTGTCGGTGACCGCGGAGAAGACCAGCCCGCCCGCGATGCCCGCGGCGAGGAGCTGGAAGGCGGGGTGCACGAGCAGACCGAGGACGAGCCCCAGGAGCACCACCGCCCCGGCGGTGAAGCGCACCTGCCGCTCCATGCTCCAGCCGGCCCGGGTGTCGCAGGCGGCGGGACGGTGCAGGTCGTGGCCGTCGGCGGCCCAGGCGCTGGTGCCACCGGCGAGGGTGGCGGTCTGTATGCCCTGCTCGGACAGCAGCTTGCAGGCGCTCTCGGAGCGCGCGCCGGAAGCGCACACGACGAGGACGTCACCACGATCGGCGGCGTGCCGTATCTCCGGCAGGGCGCGGCGGACGTGGTCCAGGGGGATGTTCAGGGCACCGGGCAGGTGGCCGGAGGCGTACTCGGCGGGCGTGCGCACGTCGATGACGGTGAGCTCGTGGAGCCGGGTGCGGGCCTGATCGGTGGCGAGGGTGACGGGGGCGAGGGGGCTGGTCATGGCAGATGTGATCCTTAATCGTCGACGCCGTCCCGAACCGGGACGTACAGTACCCCTAGGGGTATTCCTTGAGGAGTGATCGTGGAACTGGAGCTTGAGGGTGCGGACCTGAAGTCCGTGCTGAACCGACTGCGCCGCGCGCAGGGTCAGATCTCCGGCGTGATCCGGATGATCGAGGAGGGGCGCGACTGCGAGGACGTCGTCACTCAGCTCGCCGCCGCTTCACGCGCTCTCGACCGTGCCGGATTCGCGATCATCGCGACCGGCATGCAGCAGTGCATGACCGACATCGAGTCCGGCCGCAAGAACGGCGAGGACGCCCAGCAGATGCGCGCCCGACTGGAGAAGCTCTTCCTGTCCCTGGCCTAGAGCCGGCCCGGGCCTCGGGGGTTCGGCGCATCACGCCGCCGCGTCGATCAGCATGAAGGCGGCCACGGCCAGCAGCACCAGGGCGAAGATCCGCTGCAGCGTACCCCCGGAGACCTTCGTGGCCAGCCGTTTCCCGTCCCAGGCGCCGAGGATCGCGGCCCCGGCGAAGGGGCCGACGACCGACCAGTCGAGTCCGTCGACCGTACCGGCGCGAGCCGCCAGCGCGGCCAGGGAGTTGACGGTGATGACCAGCAGGCTGGTACCCACCGCGTTCCGCATCCGCATGCCGAGCACACTCACCAGCGCCGGTACGGCGAGGAAGCCGCCGCCGACGCCGAGAACGCCGGTGACCGCGCCCAGCCCGGCACCCGCGGCCGCGGCCCGGCCCGACCGTACCGGCACGATGGTGTCCGCGTGCTGACGGGTCCGCAGCATACGGAGTGCGGCCGCTCCCGCCACCACCGCGAAGGCCGCCGTCAGCGCCGCGGCCGGGATACGTCCGGCGAGCGCGCCGCCGAGCATCGCCGGGCCGATCCCGGCCGCCGCGAACAGCAGCCCCGTCCGCCAGCGGACGTTCCCGTCGCGGGCGTGCGCGGACATCGCGGTGGCCGAGGTGACGGCCACGATGACCAGGCTCGCGGTGGTGGCCGCGACCGGGGTGAAACCGAGCAGGTAGATCAGGGCGGGGACGGCCAGCACGCTGCCGCCGCCGCCGAGCGCGCCGAGCGCAAGACCGATGACCGCACCAGCGGTCAGGGCCAGTATGAGAGTGCTCACGCGACGATGCCGTTCCCGCCGTGCGGGTCCACCACCGGCAGCCCCGCCTCGGCCCAGTCCCGCATGCCGCCGATCACGTCCACGGCCTCCGCGCCCCAGGCGGCCAGCAGTTCGGCGGCCTGCAGGGAGCGGTTGCCCGAGCGGCAGATCACGACCAGGGGCCGTGCCTGCGCCTCAGCGGGCAGCCCGGCCCCGGCGGCCAGTGCCGAGAGGGAAAGGTGTACGGCTCGGGGGGCGTGCCCCGCCTGCCATTCGTAGGGTTCGCGGATGTCGAGCAGCACGGCGTCGCCTCCGCTGTCGGCGGCGTTGCCGTGGCCGGTGCACGCGGCTGCCTCCTGCACGGTCACGCGGCCCGGGCCGCCCTGACCCCGTCGGAAAATGCTCATCTCGGTTTCTCGCTCCTGTTTCCCATATCGGTACGGAAGATCGGCAGGGCCGGTGCGGCGTCCGGCGCCGTCAGGGGGTCCGCACGGTGAGCCCGGCCTTCTCGGCCGCGTCGAAGGAGTCGTCCACGGCGACGACCTCGCGACCGGCCGCGTCCAGCAGGGAGGCGGCGATGGCGGCGCGCATGCCGCCCGCGCAGTGCACCCACACCTCGCCGGCGGAGACCTCGTCGAGGCGGCTGTGCAGGGCGTGGACCGGGATGTGGACCGAGCCCTCGATGTACCCGCCCGCTCGCTCGGAGCCACGCCGGACGTCGAGAACGACGACGCCCTCCGCCGGGTGCCGACCCGCGAGGTCGGCGAATGTCGCACGGCGGAAGGAAGCCGGTGCATCGCCCTCCGGCATCCAGCCGCCGGGGTCGCCGGTGGCCGCCGCCGCGGGGCGGTCGATACCCACGCGGACCAACTCGCGCTGGGCTGAGGCGAGTTGCTCGGGCGATTCGGCAAGCAGCGTCACCGGCTTGCCCCACGGGATCAGCCAGGCCAGATACGTGGCGAGCTGCCCTTCGACCTCAAAGTTGAAGGAGCCGGACACATGCCCCGCGGCGAAGGCGACACGGTTGCGCAGGTCCACCACCCACTCCCCCGCCGCCAGCCGGGCGGCTATCTCCTCGGCTTCGGCGACGGCCGGCGGGGTCAGGTCGACGGGCGCGGGTCCGGCTGCGTTGGCCGGGCCCATGTGCGTGTAGTAGGCGGGGATGTCATCCAGGCCGGCCAGCAGGTCGGCGACGAAGTCGTCCACGTTCCGGGTGAGGGCTTCGTTGGACGCCTTCTCCTTGCCGATGGTCGTGTCACTGCCCTCCGCCTGGGAGGAGGAGCAGAAGCTGCCGAAGCCGTGCGTGGGCAACACGGCCGTGTCGTCGGGCAGTTCGGCGGCCAGCCGGTGTGCGGAGGCGTGCTGGGCCCGGGCCAGGTGTTCCGTGAGCCGCGGCTCCACGAGGTCGGGGCGGCCGACGGTGCCGATCAGCAGCGAGCCGCCGGTGAACACCGCGACCGCCGTGCCGTTCTCCTCCAGCGCGTAGGAGGTGTGGTGCGGAGTGTGGCCGGGTGTCGCGAGCGCGCGCAGGGTCAGGCCGGCCTCGGTGTCGATCTCCGTGCGGTCGCCGTCGTGCACCGGCACGCGCGCGAAGGAGACTCGGGCCCCGGCGGGAACGAGGTAGGCGGCGCCGGTGAGCCGGGCGAGCTCCAGGCCGCCGGTGACGTAGTCGTTGTGGACGTGCGTCTCGACGACCTGCGAGATCCGCACCCCGCGCCGGGCCGCCGCCGCGATCACCTGGTCCACGTCACGGGGCGGGTCGACCGCCACCGCCGTCCGCTCACCGCCCGCGAGGTAGCTCCGGTTGCCGAGCCCTGACACCTCGATCGTGTCGACGAAGAACACGAGGTACTCCCTTCCAGCGAATAATTACCCCTGGGGGTATATCTACGACGGTAGCATGAGTACCCCAGGGGGTATTTTCAGGGACGGGGAAGGCCCTCGGAAACGCCTCACGAGCAACTCCGGCACGGCAGGACACCCGTCCCGCGCCGCGCGAACCGACCAGAAGGACCACCGCCATGCGCTACGACCGCACCGTGCACCTCGACACCGACTTCGCCACCGCCGTCAGCCGCGTCCGCGAGGCCCTCGCCGAGCAGGGCTTCGGCATCCTCACCGAGATCGACGTCACCGCCACCCTCAAGGCGAAGCTCGACCACGACATGGAGGACTACGTCATCCTCGGCGCCTGCAACCCGCCCCTCGCCCACCGCGCCCTGGAGGCGGACCGCACCATCGGCCTGCTGCTGCCCTGCAACGTCGTCGTCCGCCGCGACGGCGACCACACCGCCGTACAGGCCCTCGACCCGAACACCATGGTCACCCTCACCGGACTCGACGCCCTCCGCCCGGTCGCCGAGGAGGCCGCCCGCCGCCTCGACGCCGCCCTCGCCTCGCTCACCACACCCGGCACGAGCGTCTGACTCCACCGGCTCGGCACCACACGCACCGGACGGTCCCGCAGGGCCGCGCCGGTGCCGATTCCACGGAGGCTCTCGCCCCAGCGCCGCCCACGTCGGCGAGCACACCGGCCAGGCGCCGTGCGGCACTGCCCGATCACCGTCGACAGCACGGCAGCGATGGCGCACACAGCCCCACCACTCGCCGGTCCGGCACCACACGGGGCGCCGTCGGCCCTCCGCGCACTTCGAAAACCGCATCCATGCGCAGCGCGGCCGCTGCGGCACGACCGGGATGACCCGCCGGTACCAGGCGGCCCACGCCCTCGTAGGCCACCCCGTCGACCAGCACGTCAGCCTGATGAGGCTGGGCGAAGTTCCGCCACCACTGTTTGCGGCGGCGCGGCCCGCGAGCTGGTGGCCCTCGCGCGCGCACTGCACGGGCAGGATGACAGGGCGCCCCGTGCGACACCCCGGGAAGGACAGTGCGCACAGTCCGGGTGGCACCGCGTGCCACCGCGATCGCAGCAGCGCCGGCACGATGCGGTTCGCCCGCCGCGGGCGGCGTACCGCAGTGGCTGAGCCAGTCGCCGGAATGCTCCCTGCGTCCATGTCCCCGGGGTGTGTGCGGTCGCGCCGCCCGCCCAGGGGCCGTTCGTCTCCGACCAGCGGCCGAACGGCACCCGCGCCACAAGAGCGGGCGGTGCCCGGCCGGGGTGCTGGGCGGGGCGACGGTGCGCCTCGGTCACAGGCGTCGGAGGACCATAGGATCGTGGCTGCGGGGACGGCCGTGTGTAACACATGCGTTCGCGTGCTGACAGGGCCGTTCGGGCATGATGAGGAGGTGCCAGCGGCACCTTTTCCGGAGGGAGCGGGAATGGCGGAGAGTCCGGCACAGGGGTGGAAGGGCGGCCCCGCGGCGCCCCAGTTGCGGCTGGACGAGCTGCTGGAGGGCCTGCAGGCACAGGTGGCACAGGTCCGCGCGACCCGGGACCGGGTGCACACACTGCTGGACGCGGTCCTCGCCATCGGCTCCGATCTGGACCTCGACGTGGTGCTGCGGCGGATCACCGAGTCCGCGGTCACCCTGGTGGACGCCCAGTACGGGGCCCTGGGCGTGCTGGGCGAGGAAGGGAAGATCCGGCAGTTCATCACGGTCGGCATGGACGAGAACACCATCCGCGCGATCGGCCACTATCCCGAGGGCCAGGGCATCCTGGGGCTGCTGATCCGCGAGCCGGAGCCGCTGCGGCTCGCCGACCTGGGCCGCCATCCCGATTCGGTGGGCTTCCCCGCCGGGCATCCACCGATGACCACCTTCATGGGGGCGCCGGTGCGTGTGCGCGACCAGGTCTTCGGAAACCTGTATCTGACCGACAAGCGGGGCGAGGCGGAGTTCGACGAGGATGACGAGGCGGTTCTGCGCACGCTCGCTGCCGCGGCCGGCGTCGCGATCGACAACGCCCGCCTGTACGAGGACACCCGTCGCAGGGAGCAGTGGCTGGCGGCAAGCAGCGAACTGACCCGCAGCCTGCTGTCGGGCACCGACCCGGACCAGGTGCTGCACCAGGTTGCCTCGACCGTCAGGACTCTGTCCAGGGCGGATCTGGTGACGCTGGCGGTGCCGTTCGACGGCGGCGACGAGTTGGTGATCGAGGCCGCCGACGGTGGAGGGGCCGAGCAGGTGCATGGGCTGGTACTGCCGTCTACCACGCTGGCCGCGAAGGTCTACCACTCCAACGAGCGGATCACCAGCAGTGCGCTGTCCGACGAGCCGCAGGCCGGGGGCGGCTCCGCGGCGCAGATCGGCCTGGGGCCCGGATTCCTGCTCCCCCTGGGCGGTGGTGAGCACGTGCGCGGGGTCCTGCAGGTCGCCAACCTGCTCGGCGGCACGGAGTTCTCGGACACCACCATGGCCATGATCAGCAGCTTCGCCGACCAAGCCGCGCTGGCCCTGGAGATCGCCGAGCACCGGCGCGAGGCCGATCACCTGCTGGTCCTGACCGACCGCGACCGCATCGCCCGCGACCTGCACGACCTGGCTATCCAGCGGCTGTTCGCCTCGGGACTGACCCTGAACTCGGTGCTCGGCCGGGTGTCCGACCGGCCCGAGGTGGCCGAGCGGGTCCAGCGGGTCGTCGACGACCTCGACGACACCATCAAGACCGTGCGAGGCACGATCTACGCACTGCGCGAGCGCGACCGCACCGACGGGCGCGGCGGGCTGCGCTCGAAGCTGCTGGCCGAGACCGACCAGGCCGCCGCCGTACTCGGTTTCGCTCCCGCCCTGCGCATGACCGGCCTGCTGGACACCGACGTACCCGCCAGCCATGCCGAGCACCTGCTGGCGGTGTTGCGCGAGACGCTGTCGAACGCTGCCCGGCACGCACACGCCACCGCCGTCGAGGTCACTGCCGAGACCGACGGCAGCCGGCTCCAACTGCGCGTCGGCGACAACGGAACCGGCATCGACCCGGCCGTCGACCGCCGCAGCGGCCTGGACAACCTCCGACAGCGCGCCACCGATCTCGGGGGCAGCTTCACTCTCAAGCCGAACGATCCCACCGGCACCATCGTGGAATGGACGGTGCCCCTCCCTGTACAGGCCGAAGCCTGAACCCCACTTTGGGGCACCGAGGGTGCTGAGGAAGGCGTCGCGAACAGCGGCTCGGTGGCCTCGGCGAGGAAACCGGGGAAGTCGGCTGCGGTCACGTGGCGCTGAGTGCAGAGCGCCTTCTGCCTGGGCCCATCCCGCTCGGCTAGCGCAAGCCTGGTCGCCCGGCCTCCGCTCGGAAGAGGGCGGGCGTAGGCGTACGGCTCCCGGCGGGCGGCATGGGCGGACTGCTGTTGCCGCCAGTACGCGTGCCGGGCACCGGTTCGCACTCCCCCGCCCTCCAGTCCCGCACCTTCCCCCGCGGGTTGGCCAGTTCGTCGGGGGTGTCGTGCAGCAGCGCCGCGGCGACCACATCCCTTCGTACGCCGAGATGGCCGGCGGCCTGGCGGCTGAACTCCTTGGCGAGGGTGTGGAAGGCGTCCCAGTCGGTACGGGTCTGCCAGGGCGGGGCGATGGCCGGGTTGAAGGCGTGCACGAAGGGGTGCATGTCCGTGCTGGACAGGTCGTGTTTCTCGTACCAGGTGGCGGCCGCCAACACCACGTCGGAGAAGACCGTGGTGCTGGTCATGCGAAAGTCCAGCGTGAGCAGGAGGTCGAGCTTGCCCTCGGGGGCCTTCTCCCGCCACACCACATCCCGCGGACGGGCGTCCGACGGGGCCTCGCTCGCCCGGACCGCGTGGTCGGTGCCGAGCAGGTGTTTGAGGAAGTACTCGTTGCCCTTGGTCGAGGAACCCAGCAGATTGGCCCGCCAGATGGTCAGCACCCGTGGGAAGTTCTCGGGTGCGTCCGGATCCTCGCCCGCGAACCGCAGCCGCCCGGCCTTCAGTTCGTCCCCCATGTGCTCGGCGACCGGGCGGCCCGCGATGACGGCCTCGTCGGCCAGGTCCAGCGGGTTGCGGTCGAAGGTCGGATACGACGGCATCCATCGGATACGACGGCATCCAGCCCATCCGCGCCGACTGCGCGATGACATCCGCCGTGGTCTTCCCGGCGAACGGGCCGCCCGTGCCCGGACCGGCCGCTGCGAGGGTGTCGGCGGAGAACGGGTCAGCTCGTCGATCGACGCCAGGGACTGGCAGCCGCAGTACTCGCACACCGGTCTTCTCCCTGTCCTTCGTTCCCGTTGGTCTGTCCGCTCGCCCTCACGCGGTGGTGCCGGCGGTGCGGTGCCCGCGCCGACCGCCGGTGCGCGGCTTCCGCTTGCCGCCTTCAGCTGCGGCGCGGACACCGGTGAGGGCGAAGGCCAGCGCCGCGGCGGCAACGATCGCGAGCAGGACGAGACCGATTGCGTACGAGCCGTACTCGCCGTACAGCGAGCCCATCACCAGCGGCGGCAGGAAGCCGCCCAGGCCGCCCGCGGCGCCGACCACGCCGGTGACCGACCCGACCTGGTTCGCCGGGGTCAGCAGGGCCACCAGGGCGAAAGTCGCCCCGCTGCCCGCGCCGAGCGCGGCGGCCATGGCCAAAAAGGCGACGGTGCCCACCGGCGCCAGGGCCGGAGTGAACGACTGCACCACCGCGCCGGCAACGACCGCGGCCAGCGAGCCGGCCAGCACCCGGACCGGGCCCACGCGGTCCGACAGCCAGCCGCCGATCGGACGCATCGCGACCGCCAGCAGCACGAACCCGGCCATGCGGTTCGCGGCGTCCGCCTGGGTCAGGCCGTAACCGGTCTTGAGGTAGGTGGGCAGGTAGACGGAGAAGGCGACGTAGCCGCCGAAGGCCACCGCGTACAGCGCGGACGCCTGCCAGGTGATGCTGAGCCGGGTGGTCGCGGCCAGGCGGCGGGCCAGCGGCTCGGTCGGTACGGTGCGCCCGGGTGCGTCGCGCAGCAGCAGCGCGGCGGCCACGGCATACACGGCCAGGACCGCGGCGGTGATCAGGAACGGAGTCGCCATGCTGTTCGCGTCGACCAGCTTCACGGTGGTCAGGGCGCTGATCGCGGTGCCGCCCATGCCGGCACCGAAGACGCCGATGGCAAGACCCCGCCGCTCGGGCGGGAACCAGGCGTTGACGAAGGGCACGCCGACGGCGAAGGCGGTGCCGCCGATGCCGAGGAAGAACCCGCCGGCCAGCAGTGCGGCGAGGGAGGAGTGCCCGGCCAGGCCGAGGTACAGCACCGGAACGATGGTGGCCGCCGACACGATCGGGAACATGACCCGCCCACCGAACCGGTCGGTCAGCGCACCCACCGGGATCCGGCACAGGGAACCGACCACGACCGGCACCGCCACCAGCAGCGACTGCTCGAACGACGACAGGTCGAGGCCGTCCTTGAACCGCGGGCCCAAGGGACTCAGCAGCGCCCACGCCCAGAAGTTCACAGCGAATCCGACCGTGGCCAGGGCCAGCATCAGCCATGCCCGGCCGGACACCGGAGCACCCGACGGCGAGCTCCCACTCTTCGACTTCAACGGCTGGACCATGTTGTCCGTCCCTTTCCTCTGCGTGGTGGTACGGCGCCACCGGGATCGCACGCGCACAGCAGGCCCCTTGCCTGCCCAACGGCATCCCGTGACCACTGTCCGCATCCGGATTCGTCGACGGGATGGGCCATGAGTCCCTACCGACGGACACACAGGCCCTGTCGGGTCCGGCCGTCCTTCCCCACTCCCACCACCCCGTGCACCGAGTTGCCGGCGCGGCCTCCGCGAAACAGCGGCCACGGCCGGCGCTCCCGTCGGGATGCCTCAGGGAGGGCCGGTCGGCCCTATCCCCTCGCGGCTCCTCCATGGACGATGGACCGATGTCCCAGAACGACGCCTTTCGCGCACTCGACCGGCAGGAGTGCCTGCGCCTGCTGACCAAGGTGCCTGTCGGCCGCGTGGTGTACACCCGGCAGGCACTGCCCGCGGTCCTCCCGATCAACTTCTCCCTGGACACGGACGACTCCGTCCTGCTGTGCACCTCGCCGGACTCGGACCTTGCCGGCACCATCGACGGCGTCGTGGTCGCCTTCGAGGCGGACGAGTTCGACGCGGCAACCCGGTCCGGCTGGAGCGTGGTCGTCACCGGACGGGCCACCGTGGTAACCGACCCCGCCGAGCACGAGCGGCTGGCGCGGGCCGACTTCAGTTCCTGGATGCCCTTGCAGGACGCGGTGTTCGTACGGATCGAGTCCAAGATGGTCACCGGGCGCGAGCTCAGGGGAGCGCACTGCACGCAGTGAGGCGCGCAGCCAGCCGCGACGGCTGGGCTTCCGACGCCTGCCGCGCGGACAAGGCGCGAGCCGACGGCCGCGAGCCGACGGCACGGAGTCAGTCCGCCGGCTCGGTCCTCATATGAGGGCCTCCGGCCCCGGCCCCGCGACGGAACCAGGCAGGTGTGCAGACGCGCGGGGCGTCCTGCCGCCGTCCGGGCCGTATCCGAAGCGGATCAGCAGTTGCGGGCAGCACCGCTGCCTCGATCCGGCCGTCTCCGCCCGCAGGTCCGGCCACTCCATCGCCTGGTGCAGCATCGAGGTGCGCACCCCGTGCCGGGTCGCCGTGAGCAGCACGCGTTCCAGGGCCTGGCCCGCCCTCAGCCAGTCCTCCCGTCGGTCGCGCGCGGTCCACAACAGGGCTGCCTGGGCGTGGCGTTCGAAGCGCAGGGCGGGAAGGCGTGGCGCGGGCAGCTCACCGGTGAAGTCCCGCACCGGCATCCGCCCGGACGCGTCCCGCGGTCCCAGAGCTGTCAGGGGAATGCCGTAGGAAGTGTCCGCTCCCGGGGCTGTGATCCAGGTGCGTGTCTCAGCCGTGCGGTCCGGGTGGTCGGCGTTGCGGGCCTCGGCCGCCTGCGTCAGGCGCAGCAGGTGCCGGGTTGTCATGATGTCGGGAACATCCAGGTGCGCGCCCTCGGCACGGGCCGCGCTGATCATCTCGGTCACGATCGGGTCCGGCACCGGGCGGCCGGTGAAGGGCATCCGGCTCGTGTGGCGCCGCTCGATGGCCTCATACAGACCGTCCAGGGACGGCTGCCCGTCGGCGACGGGCCCTGCCGTCAGTTGCACCGTGGCCAGCGGGCCGGGATCGTCCGTGGCGGGGAACAGCCGCACGACGGGGTTCCAGCCCAGATGCACAGCGGCCAAGCGGAGGTTGAAGACGGCCGCACCCACCGACAGGTACTGGGCACGCCGCTTCGGGTCGGCCCTCGGCAACGCTCGTTCCTGGTCGACACGGACCTCGATCGACCGGCTGTCAGGGTCCAGGCGGAACCGCCAGGGCTGTGTGTTGTGGATCGACGGTGCCGCCACCGCCGCGGCCAGCAGGGCCTGAACGGCTGTGGCGTCGACTTCCCGGGTCTGCATCTCGGCTCCTTCGCAAGCTCTCCCCCTGTATCCGTCAACCCTCCGCCGCCATCTCGCTCGGGGGGGGAGGGTTGACCGGCCCCTCACAGCGGGCCATGCGGCCTCGAATGACGAGCCGGACGACGCAGAGAGGACCCGCCGCGGACGCGGCAGTGGGCATCGGGGCACGCGTCGCAGCCCCCCCGATCCGACGAGAGCGGATGGCCTCTTCGGGCTCTACCGGTCGGCCGCGTCGTGCCGCTGGCGGCGGATGGCATGGGCTGTGGCGCTCATCGCACGGCCCTTCCCAGCGCCTTGGGGCTGCGTCCGGCCGCCCTTGAGTCAGGGCAGACGAGGCGGGCGGCCGGACGGTGACCGGACCGGACCGTGCGCGGCACCCACCGCGAGCGACAGCGGTGGAATCGGCCTCGATGGCGGTCGACATGGTGGTCGTGCACGGGATACCTCCGGTTCGGTCGCCGTCAGCATCCACCGGCGGCCGTGGTCGGCGCGACGGCCGAAGGTCTTGTGGGAGCGCCGCGTCAGCTGTGGCTGAGCCGGAGCCGCCAGGCTTCCGGGCCGCGTTCCAGGTACTCCACCGAGAAGACCCCGGGGCTGCGCTGTTCGATCTGCGCGAGCAGCGGCAGCGGGTCGCGCGGGGCAACCAGCACCATCGCGGTGCCGGCCGGGACGGCGTCCAGCGCGCCGAAGACCGTGGCATGGCGCAGGGCATGCGGAACCTCCCGCACATCCAGCTCGGGCTCGGCCGTCTCCTCCGCACCGCCGCAGCCGCATACTCCACCCCAGCCGCCGGTCTCCTCGGTCTGTTCTTCCTGCACGTCCTGTCCTTCCTCGGTGTCCTGGGTTCCGTAGGCGCCCTTGGCGGGCGTTTCGTCGGCGAGCCGGTGGTGCATGTCCGCGAGCAGCTCCGCCAAAGAGACCTCGGGCGTCATGGCGAGCAACGGCAGCACAAGGCCGTTCTCCTTGGCCACGTGTTCTTCGAAGAGCACCTGCAGGGCCCGCGCGTCGGCCGCCGCGCCCACGGGGCTGGGTGCGGTGCGCAGGGCGTCGACGAGCGAGGTGAGGCAGCGGTGTTCGCCGATCAGGCTCTCGATGAGCAGGCGAGCCTCGGGCATGCTGTGGGCTGCGGGGTAGAGCGCGGCTTCCTCGGCTGCGGCATGCGGCAGCAGCGAGCGGTCGCAGAAGGCCACGAGTCCGGCGTGGATCTTCTCGGCGGCGCTCGGGTCGCGTTCCATGGCGGTGAGCAGCATCTTCACCCGTCCGGCCAGCTCCCCGGCCAGGCGGGCGTGGTGCGCCCCGGCGCCTTCAAGGGCCGTGGCGTCCTGGGGGTCCGAGGCGAAGGTGAGCACGCTCATGACGGTCTCTCCAGCTGTTGGGGCCGGCGCGGCCGGCCGAGGCGGGCGGGGATGGCATTCCGGGTGCCGACTCCGGGGGCGGATGCCGCGTCCGGCCGCGGTGTGCGGCCGGTCGCTCGACCGAACCGGGCGCCACGCGCCGTACGCGCTGCGCCTGCGGCAGCCAGGGACGGGGGATTTGGCCGCCTGGCAGGCACGGAATGCGGTCGTACAGATGGGCATCTGCGGTTCGGTCAATGCCCAGCATGCAACGCCGGCCTCACCCGGCTCCCCCGCCGACCGGCCCCCCGGTACCGGGACCATTGGTCCCTATCACGACCGCCCGGACTGGGCCGGACGGTCATCCGGCAGGGACCGCCGGCCCCAGGTGCACCAGGGTCCGCCCCTCCTAGCGTTCCCAGCCATGGAGAACGATCAGAACGAACGACAGCGCGAGTCGCGCGGCGCTCAGACCTGGCCGCTCGCGGCCCGGCGACTGCTCACCCGCCGCGAGGTGTCCGCCGACGGACGCGCTGTCTTCGGCACGGGCGACGCCAAGTGGGAGGGCTTCTACCGGGACCGCTGGGCGCACGACAAGGTGGTGCGCTCCACACACGGGGTCAACTGCACCGGCTCCTGCTCGTGGATGGTGTACGTCAAGGACGGGATCATCACCTGGGAGCACCAGGCCACCGACTACCCGTCGATCGGCACGGACTGCCCCGAGTACGAGCCGCGCGGCTGCCCGCGCGGGGCGTCGTTCTCCTGGTACACCTACTCGCCCAGCCGGGTCCGCTACCCGTATGTGCGCGGAGCGTTGCTGAAGCTGTGGCGCGAGGCCCGAAAGCGGCTCGGCGACCCGGTGGCCGCCTGGGCCGAGATCACCTCCGACCCGGCGAAGGCGCGGGCGTACAAGCGGGCCCGAGGCAAGGGCGGCCTGGTACGCGCCGACTGGGACGAGGTGAGCGAGCTGGTCGCGGCCGCACACGTGCACACCGTCAAGGCGTACGGCCCCGACCGAGTCGCCGGCTTCTCCCCGATCCCGGCCATGTCGATGGCGTCCTTCGCAGCCGGCGCCCGGTTCATGTCGCTGATCGGCGGCACGCTGCTGTCGTTCTACGACTGGTACGCGGATCTGCCGATCGCCTCGCCGCAGGTCTTCGGCGACCAGACCGATGTGCCGGAGGCGGCCGACTGGTGGAACGCGGGCTATCTGATCATGTGGGGCTCCAACATCCCCGTGACCCGCACGCCCGACGCGCACTTCCTGACCGAGACCCGCTACAACGGCACCAAGGTCGTCGCGGTCAGCCCCGACTACGCCGACAACGTCAAGCACGCCGACGAGTGGCTGGCCCCGCACCCCGGCACCGACGGGGCGCTGGCGATGGCCATGGGCCACGTGATCCTGCGCGAGTTCCTGATCGACCGGGAAGTGCCCTACTTTCACGACTACCTGCGCAAGTTCACCGACGCCCCGTTCCTGGTGGCCCTGCGCGAGCACGACCACGGTCTCGTCCCGGACGGATTCCTGACCGCCGCCGACCTCGGACACGACACGGAACACGCCGAGTCCAAGACCGTTCTCCTCGACTCGGCCACCGGTGAACCAGTCGTGCCGAACGGCTCGCTCGGCTTCCGCTGGGGGGAAGCCGGTCAAGGCCGCTGGAACCTCGACCTGGGCGACATCGTGCCCGAGTTGAGCCTCTTCGAGCGGGCCGAGGAGACCGCCGCCGTCGCCCTTCCCCGCTTCGACGAGGGCAGCACGGAGGGCGGCTCGGTCATGGTGCGCGGGGTGCCCGTACGCCGGATCGGCGGGCGCCTCATCACCACGGTCTTCGACCTGATGCTGGCGCAGTACGGCGTCGCGCGCCCCGGCCTGCCGGGCACCTGGCCCACCTCGTACGACGACGCGGCCGAGCCGTACACACCCGCCTGGCAGGAGACCATCACCTCCGTCCCCGCCGAGCAGGCGGCGCGCATCGCCCGCGAGTTCGCCCGCAACGCCGAGCGCACCAACGGCCGCTCGATGATCGCCCTCGGTGCGGGCACCAACCACTGGTTCCACTCCGACACCATCTACCGCGCCTTCCTCGCGCTGACGACCATGACCGGCTGCCAGGGCGTCAACGGCGGTGGCTGGGCGCACTACGTCGGTCAGGAGAAGGTCCGCCCGCTCACCGGCCTGCAGCATCTCGCGTTCGCCTTCGACTGGCAGCGGCCCACCCGGCACATGGCGGGCACCTCGTACTGGTACCTGAACTCCGACCAGTGGCGCTACGAGGCGTTCGGACCCGACGAGCTGGCCTCCCCGCTCGGGGACGGGCGGTTCCAGGGCAAGGCGTTCGCCGACTGCCTGGCGCAGGCCGTGCGGCTGGGCTGGACGCCCGGTCACCCCGGCTTCGACCGCAACCCCCTCGACCTGACGGACGAGGCGGCACAGGCGGGCCGGCCGGTCGCCGAGCACATCGTCGACGAACTCAAGTCCGGGCGGCTGCGGTTCGCCGCCGAGGACCCCGACGACCCGGCCAACTTCCCGCGCGTGCTCACCGTGTGGCGGGCCAACCTGCTCGGTTCCTCCGGCAAGGGCAACGAGTACTTCCTGCGCCACCTCCTGGGCACGGACGCAGCGGTCCGTGCCGAGGAGACCCCGCCCGAGGGGCGCCCGAAGGAGGTGGTGTGGCGGGAGGAGGCCCCTGAGGGCAAGCTCGATCTGCTGGTCACCATGGACTTCCGGATGACCTCCACCAGCCTGCTCTCCGACGTCGTCATGCCGGCCGCGACCTGGTACGAGAAGGACGACCTGTCCAGCACGGACATGCACCCCTTCGTGCACGCCTTCACCCCGGCCATCGCGCCGCCCTGGCAGGCCCGAACCGACTACGACACCTTCCTGACCATCGCCGACAAGTTCAGCGAACTGGCCGCCGAGCACCTCGGCACCCGCACCGACGTCCTCGCGGTGCCGCTGCTGCACGACACCCCCGACGAACTCGCCCAGCCGGGCGGAGTCGTACGGGACTGGAAGTCCGGCGAGTGCGAGCCGATCCCGGGGCGGACCATGCCGAAGATAGTCGTCATCGAACGGGACTACGCCGCGACCGCGCAGAAGATGCGCGCCGTCGGCCCGCTGCTGGACACCCTGGGCACCACCACCAAGGGCGTCACCGTCCACCCGAACCAGGAGCTGGACGAACTGCGGCACCGCTGCGGGGCGGTCCGGGACGGAATCGCCGCCGGGCGGCCCTCGCTCGCCACCGCCTCCGACATGTGCGAGGCGATCCTGGCCCTGTCCGGTACCACGAACGGGCGCCTGGCCACGGAGGGCTTCCGGGAACTGGAGCGGCAGACCGGCAGCGAGGGCCTGGTGGAACTCGCCACCGAGCGCGAGGCGGAGCGGATCACCTTCGCCGACACGCGCACCCAGCCCCGCGCGGTGATGACGTCGTACGAGTGGTCGGGCAGCGAGACCGGGGGCCGGCGCTACTCGCCGTTCGTCATCAACACCGAGCACAAGAAGCCCTGGCACACGCTCACCGGCCGCCAGCACTTCTTCGTCCAGCACGACTGGATGACCGAACTCGGCGAGCAACTGCCCGTCTACCGGCCCCCGTTGAACACGCCCCGGCACTACGGCGACGAGCAGCTGCACGAGACCGACCGGGCGGAGGTCACTGTCCGCTACCTGACCCCGCACTCCAAGTGGTCCATCCACTCGAACTACCAGGACAACGCGCACATGCTGGCGCTGTCCCGCGGTGGCCCGGTGATCTGGATGTCCACCGCCGACGCCGAGAAGATCGGAGTCAAGGACAACGAGTGGATCGAGGCGTACAACCGCAACGGCGTCGTCGCGGCCCGCGCCGTGGTCACGCACCGGATGCCCGAGGGCACGGTGTACATGTACCACGCCCAGGACCGCAACGTGAACGTCCCGAAGACCGAGATCAGTGGCAGGCGCGGTGGCATCCACAACTCCTTGACCAGGCTGCTGCTCAAACCGACGCATCTCGCGGGCGGCTACGCCCAGTTCACCTACGCCTTCAACTACTACGGCCCGACCGGCAACCAGCGCGACGAGGTCACCGTCATCCGCCGCCGCAGCCAGCAAGTGGAGTACTGACATGCGCGTCATGGCACAGATCGCGATGGTGATGAACCTCGACAAGTGCATCGGCTGCCACACCTGCTCGGTCACCTGCAAGCAGACGTGGACCAACCGCACCGGCGTCGAATACGCCTGGTTCAACAACGTCGAGACCAAGCCCGGCGTCGGCTACCCGCGCCGCTACGAGGACCAGGAGCACTGGAAGGGCGGCTGGATGCTCGACAAGCGCGGGCGTCTCGTCCTGCGCTCCGGCGGCCGGATCAAGCGACTCCTTTCGCTGTTCTCCAACCCCGACCTGCCCGCCATCGAGGACTACTACGAGCCGGTCACCTACGACTACGACAACCTGGTCAGCGCCCCGGCCGGCCAGGACATCCCGGTCGCGCGACCCCGCTCGGTCCTCACCGGAAAGCCCACCGCCATCACCTGGGGCGCCAACTGGGAGGACGGCCTGGGCGGCGCGCCCGAGAACGCCGGCGGCGACCCCAACCTCACCGGGGAATGGGCGGAGAAGGTCAAGTTCGAGTTCGAGCAGACCTTCCTCTTCCACCTCCCCCGCCTGTGCGAGCACTGCCTCAACCCGGCCTGCGTCTCCGCCTGTCCGTCCGGCGCGATGTACAAGCGCGTCGAGGACGGCATCGTCCTGGTCGACCAGGACCGCTGCCGCGGCTGGCGGATGTGCGTCACGGCATGCCCGTACAAGAAGGTGTACGTCAACCACGCCACCGGCAAGGCCGAGAAGTGCACCTTCTGCTTCCCGCGCATCGAGGCCGGGCAGCCCACCGTCTGCTCCGAGACCTGCGTGGGCCGGCTGCGCTACCTCGGGCTGCTGCTGTACGACGCCGACCGCGTCGGCGAAGCCGCGGCCACACCGGACGAGAAGGATCTGCTCGACGCCCAGCGAGGTGTGTTCCTCGACCCGCGCGACCCCGAAGTCATCGCGGCCGCACGGGAGGCCGGCATCCCCGAGGACTGGCTGGACGCCACTCGCCGCTCCCCCGTGTACGACCTGGTCATGCGCTACAAGGTGGCGCTGCCGCTGCACCCGGAGTACCGCACGCTGCCCATGGTCTGGTACGTCCCGCCGCTCTCCCCCGTACTGGACGCCGTCGACACGGCGGGCGGCAACCAGGACGACCCCGACCACGTCTTCGCCGCCGTCACCCGGCTGCGCATCCCGCTGGAGTACCTGGCGGAGCTGTTCACCGCCGGGGACACCGACGTCGTCGCCGGGGTGCTGATGAAACTCACCGCACTGCGCTCGTACATGCGCGAGCGCACCCTCGGTGAAGCCGGCGACGAGGCCGTGCTCAAGGCCGTCGGCCTCACCGCGCGGGAGGCGGAGGACCTGCACCGGCTGCTCGCCGTCGCCAAGTACCAGGACCGGTACGTCGTCCCCGCCGCGCACAAGGAGGACGCCGCCGCGCTGACCGCGATGGAGAACCGCTGCCCGGTCGAGTCGTCCGGCGACCCGGCGGACGCCGGTGCCCGACGAGTGATGCTCGGCATCCCCACCCTGCGCCGCCGTGCGCCCGAAGCTCCCGCCGGAGGCCGTCCGTGAGCCCGCTGCCCGCCACCATGTCCGCCCTCGTCCGCACCCGCGTCCGGGCGGCCGTACGCCGCCCGGCCCGGCTCACGCCTGAGGAGGCTGAGGCACGTACTCTGCTGCTGCGGCTGTGTTCGCTACTGCTGCAGTACCCGGACGCCGAACTCACCGCCGCCCGGCCGACGCTGACGGCCACCGTCGAGGCGCTTCCGCCCTCGCCCGCCGCCGAGCACCTGGCCGCCTTCACCGCCTGGCTCACCGACCAGGAGACAGAGGCTCTTGAGCGGCACTACGTCGAGATGTTCGACCTGCGACGCAAGAGCAGCCTGTACCTCACCTACTACCTGCACGGTGACACCCGCCGCCGGGGCATGGCCCTGCTCACCTTGAACCAGCGGTACCGAGCCTCGGGCTGGGACACCGACGGGGGTGAACTGCCCGACCACCTCCCGGTCGTGCTGGAGTTCGCCGCCCTCGTAGGCCCGGGTGGTGGCGAGGCCCCGTTGCGTCAGCACCGCCGCGGCCTGGAGCTGATCCACCGGGCACTCACCGACGCCGACTCCCCGTACCGGCACGTACTGGCCGCGTTGCTCACCCTGCTGCCGCCGCCCACCGAGGCGGACCGCGCGGCGGTGGCCCAGCTCGTCGCCGAGGGCCCGCCGAACGAGGAGGTCGGCCTCGACCCCTACGGGACCTACGGGGACGGGGAGTTCGCACCTCCGGACACCTTCGTGCCGCCGCAGCCCGCCCGGCCGACCCGTGTGCCACCCGCTCCGGCCAGCCGTACGGAAGGCCCCCGATGAACGACGTACCCACGCCCCTGGCGGCCGCGTCCACGAGCGGCGCAGACCTCCTCCTGTGGGTCGCCGTCCCCTACATCTGTCTCGCGGTGTTCGTCGCCGGGCACGTCTGGCGCTACCGGCAGGACCAGTTCGGCTGGACCTCCCGCACCAGCCAGCTCCTCGAACACCGGTGGCTGCGCTTCGCCAGCCCGCTGTTCCACCTGGGTGCCTTCATGGTGATCGCCGGGCATGTGGTGGGCCTCGCCGTTCCCGCCTCGTGGACCGAGGCCGTGGGCATCTCCGAGCAGGCGTACCACACCACGGCCGTCTGGGCGGGCTCCGTGGCGGGCGTCGCCATGGTC
The DNA here is from genome assembly GCF_040634475.1 of Streptomyces sp. NPDC007095. Lineage (NCBI taxonomy): Bacteria > Bacillati > Actinomycetota > Actinomycetes > Kitasatosporales > Streptomycetaceae > Streptomyces > Streptomyces sp. NPDC007095. Next base: position 7,409 of record NZ_JBEYFS010000028.1, on the reverse strand, counting down.
ACCGGGCTCGGCATGCTGTGCGCCCGCCGCCTGCTGACACGATCGATCCGGCTGGGCACTGACCGCAGCGACAAACTGCTCTTCCCACTGCTGTCCGCCACCGTCCTGCTCGGCATCACCGCCACCGCCGCGCACAACGTGTTCGGCGCCGGCTACGACTATCGCTCCACCATCTCTGTCTGGTTCCGGGGCCTGTTCGTCCTCCAGCCGCAGCCCGAGGCGATCGTCGGCGCCCCGCTGCTGTTCCAGCTGCACGCCCTGACCGCCTGCCTGCTCTTCGCGGCCTGGCCGTTCACCCGGCTGGTACACGTGTGGAGCGCCCCGATCGGTTACCTGGCCCGCCCGTACCTGGTCTACCGGCGACGGGCCACACCGACGGCGGGGGCCCGGCCCCGGTCTGCCTCCGGCTCGCGCCGAGCCGCATGAGACACCGGCCCATGCTCACGCCGGACGCCGCGACCGCCCGGCGCGAGCACGTCGTCGGAGCGAGCCGCCGAACGGGCCTGGTCATGCTCGTCACCGGGATCGTCGGCTGGCTCGCCGCCTTCCAGCTCACCGTGGACGACTGGCGGCTCCTGCGCGACCCCTCCTACCAACCGCCGTGCAACATCAGCCCCGTCGTGAGTTGCGGCAGCGTCATGTCCAGCCCGCAGGGCAGCCTGTTCGGCTTCCCCAACATGCTGCTGGGACTGGGTGCCTTCGCCGCCGTGACCGCCTTGGGCATCGCCGTGCTCTCCGGGGCGCGCCTGCACCGTCGGCTGTGGCTCGCGCTGGACGCCGGGGCGCTGGCGGCGGTGGTGTTCGTGCACTGGCTGATCGGGCAGTCCCTCTACGAACTCAACAAGATCTGCCCCTACTGCGCCGTCGTCTGGGCCGTCACCATCGCCCTGTTCTGGTACCTGACCCTGCACTGCCTGGACCGGGGAATCGTCCCCGTGCCCCGGGGTGTGCCGGCGGTCGTCCGGGACACGCACTGGATGCTGCTCGCCGCCTGGTACGGGGTGATCGCACTCCTCGTCCTCACCCGCTTCTGGCCTTACTGGAGCAGCCTGCTGTAGCCGGCCACCGCACGCCGCACCACCCACTCGCTGGTCACGCGGACGAAAGAAAGAAGATCATGGACGACGTACTGCAGGAATGGACGGCCGCTGTGCAGGCCGACCTGCGCATCGATCTCGAAGTCGACCGGGCCCTGCTCCTCGCCCTCGCGGGGAATGCCGCGCACGGCGTCGCCCGGCCCGCCGCCCCTCTGACGACCTTCCTGGTCGGGTATGCGGCGGGCCGTGCGGGCGGCGGCCCCGAGGCGGTGGCCGGTGCGGCCCGGCTCGCCGGTGAACTCGCCGCCCGGTGGGCCGGTGAGGCCGACCACGGCCCCGGGGCCGCATGACAAGACCTCCGCGCTGCCTGTAGTGCCCAGAACCCCTGCGCCCCTGACCTTGCGATTGTCTGCAAGGCCAGGGGCGCAGGGGCATGCGGCCACGTCGGCGCGGTCAGGCGGACGCCCCGCCAGAGTCGTACGGCCGGCCGAACAGGCTGACCGGTGAGGCGGCGTTGCGGACTTCTCGCAGACCGGGGTGGCGTCGCCGCAGCCGGCGCCCCGGGCGCCGGTTGCATCGTGAACCAGGATGCGGGTCAGCCGTGGCAGGCGCCGCCGAGGCGGACCGTGACGATGCCGTCGTGTACGTCGACGAGTTCGTCCAGGGCCCCGCCGACGGCGGGCAGGGCGGCGCGGACGACGGCGGCCGACTCGTACGGAAGCTTGGATCTCCTCAGCAACGGGGGTGTGCAGAGGGGGACGGGTCTCACCACCGTGTCCGGGTCGGGTCGGGTCGGTGGCGGGGATCCGCCATCGGCCTTCGCGGTGGCCCTCGGTTCACATCGGGCCGGACACTCTGCACGCCGGGGCCGTCGGCCCGGTCACCGGGCGGCGCCTGCCCGGACGGCTCTGCCGACCCATCCGCATCAGGGTGTCAGCCTGGTTTTCGTACGACTCTCCAGTGACGGGGGGCCAAACACGCCGCCGAACGTTTCCGGCCGGGAGTGCCCCGTCCGGCAGGCCGCCCCTCAGCCGCTCACGCGATCTCGAGGACGTCCCTTACGGGGCGGCGGGGTGTGGCCGGGCCCCTCGGGCCGTAGCCGATACGCAGCACCATCTGCACCTGGCCGGTGCCCGATTCCGGGTCGCGGGCCAGCAGGCGCAGCTCGCGGTTCTCCAGGGCGTGGGAGGTCAGTGAGGTCGCCAGGTCGGCAAGGGTGGCCTCCAGCAGGACGCGTTCCAGCGCCTGCCCGGCGCACAGCCAGTCGGCGGGTCCGTCGCCGCGGGTGCTCAGCAGGGCCAGGTGGGGGGTGTGCTCGAAGGTGGTGGTGCCACGGTCGGCCACGGCACGGCGCCCGGCGAAGTCCCGCACGGGAGCCTTGCCGTCCCGTTTGCGCGGTCCGAAGGCGTACTCAGGGACGCCGTCGACGGCGGTGTCCGCCTCCGGCCCGAGCCGGGTCCAACGGACCAGGTCCTCGCTTGCGTCAGGATCCATGACGTCGCGGCTCTCGGCGTCGCGCACCAGGTCGAGCAGGGTCTCGGCATGCCAGGGGCCAGGGAAGAGCAGCTCGGCTTCCTCCCGCGCCGCCGCGTCCTGCAAGGTGGCCCGCATGTCCTCGGGGATGCCCTTCTCGGCGAAGGGGTGGCGGCTGGTGTGCCGCTGCCGGATCGCGGGATGGAGCCGCGCCAGGTCGTCGTCCCGCGAGCTCCCGGCCGGGTCGGCAAAATGAACGGCTGCAAGCAGCAGCGGGTCCTGCGGCTCGGGCAGCAGCCTTGTCTCCGGAACGAGGCCCGCGTGCGCGGCGGCGACGCGCAGGTTGAACAGCGCCGCCCCGCAGCCGATGTGCAGCGCCCGGTTGCCGGGATCGGACCGGGGCATGGCCCGCTCGGGGTCGGCACGCAGCGACATGACACGCTCGTCGGCGACGTAGCGGAAGCGCCACGGCTGCGCGTTGTGCATGGACGGGGCCGCGGTGGCCTCGGCCACCAGCATGGCCACCGTCTTCTCGTCGAGCTTTCGCAAACCCATGCCGGCCTCCTCGCATGCTCCCGGCGTGCCGGGCCCCCACCATCAGGTACCCCACTGAGCAGGTGGGTGCACGGCCTGACACCGCACACCACAGTGACGGTCGGTCTGCCCCGGCAGGCTGATCCCAGTGTCCTCCCGACGGGAGCCAGCGGTCCTGCGGAGTCCCGAACGCGACCAGTCACGACGCCGGCCTCCACCCCACCCCGGCAGAACACGCCGCGCAAGACCCCTGTCGTCCCCAAGCCAGGTCCGACAGCCCCTCCTCCGCCCACGCCCCCGGAGTGATCATTAAGTCAGGCACGGGCGCCTTGACCGTATCCACGAGGGGTTCCCCGTCCCCCCACGAGAACGGCGCCCGCGCCAGCGCCTTTGCCGGGGTCCGCCACGGCAGCGCGGGGGCCCGCCACGGCAGCGCGGGGGCCCGCAAGATTGCCCTGGCGCTGTCGGGCTGGTCGGCACTCGTCGGTCCGGCCGTCGCAGCCATGGCGATCAGCGCATGGCTACGGCACGTCCCCGGCGCCTCCGCCGGGCAGGCCGCCACGATGACAGCGCTCGGTCTGCTCTTCAGCGTCCCTGGTGTCACCTTGCTCACCGCGGAGGGCCGAGCGCACCGCCGTCACGGAAGAACGTGTACTGATCCGAAAGGCTGCGCACGCTCTCCCCGCAGCCACCGTGATGGGCGGCCGCCTGGGCAAGCCCGCCCGTATGTCCGTGGTGGGGGGGACCGCCGGGGAGCCGCATGCGCCTCCTGGGCGAACTCGTCGTCGCCAGCGGGCAGGCGCAGGATCGTGGCCCCCTTGCCGGAGCAGCGCAGTCCGTGCGGCGGGCTGCCGACGGTACCCCCGCCACCCGCACACCGATTCCTCACCTGCAGCATCACCTGCAGAATCACCTGATGAGCGATACACATTGACGCTGGACGGCACGTCAGCGCGGCACCCCAGACGCGCATTCGGTGAACAAGCCGTCGGGCCGGCGGCATCACCGCCCCGCCTGCCCGTCGAAAAGGAAGCCACCTGTGTCGTCGGTGCGGGGGATCAGAGGTATGTGGGGTTGATCGGCGTGCCGTCGATGCCCGCTTTGCTCTGCGCGATGATCTCCTGGACGTGCTGCTCGATCTCCTGCGGGTCCAGGCCGAGCATTTTGCCGATATGGACCGACCACACCTCGGAGCGCAGGTTGGTCTCGAAGTCCAGATCGGCGCGTACGTTCTCCCGCGCCGCCTGGCGGTTCTGGCTGACCATGACGAACGTGGACAGGAAGATCGCCTCCAGGCTGACGATCATGGTGAGCAGCCCGAAAGGATACGGATCGAAGATCCCCGCCTTCCCCAGGAGGCCCTCGTTCAGCGCGATCCATATCGTGAACCAGATGGCGTGCAGGTAGACGAAACGCATCGTGCCCGCGAACGAGGTGATCGCGTCGGCGACCCGGTCCTGCGAGCTGCGCGTCCGGGCGAACCGGACCCGCTCGTGGGGAAGGCGGACGACGGGCTGCCGAGGGGCGCTCCCGCCCGGGCGCGAAGGGCTGCCGTGGCCGTCGAAGTCCAACTTCATGTCGTCCATCCTGCTCGACCGGGACCCGCCGCTCGCGGTCAGGCTGTCGCTGCCGAACAAGGATCTGGTCGGCGCGGGCACAAGCCGTGGCGCGAGAAAGTGATCCGGCTGCGGACCCGGTCGGCCGCGCCGGACGGCGCGATCGTCCGGCAGTCCGGCGACGCGTTCGCAGGCGGGCCGAGGCACGGGCACAGGGTGTGGCCGCGTCCCGAACGGGCCCATCACGCCGAGGGCATTCGGTCCCCCGCCGAGGGCATTCGGTCCCCCGGTCTCAGGACGGTCGGCCCTCCCCCGGCCGGCTGTCGTGCGGGACGCTGAGAAGGCATCAGGGGCCGGCTCACCGGGACGGTCCGAAGGGACAGCAGCGGCCGCTTGGCCGACAGAGCCCGTGCGCTCCGGCCCCGATGCCATCGCGGACGCCGTGCCCCACACGACTTCACGCCGGCGGGCGTCCCGGCACAGCAGCATCCATCGCCCTCCTCTTGCGGACGGCGGACGTGGAAGGGAGTTGGCGTGATGAGCCGCATCGTCGGTGAGGTGATGACCAGTGAGGTCGTCGAAGCGCGCCGGGAGACGTCGCTCAAGGACGTGGCGCGACTGCTGGACCGGCACGGCATCAGCGGCCTGCCCGTGGTGGACCACGACGACAAGGTCCTGGGCGTGATCTCCGGGACCGACCTGATACGCCGCCGGGCAGCCCCGTCCGCACCCGGCCGCGGACCGCGGTTCCGCAAGTCCGCGCTGCACCGCTCCACCCGTCACGCGGCCATTGCGGCCCGGGCCACGACCGCCGAAGCACTGATGTCGACGCCCGCAATCACGGTGCACCCCGAACAGCTCGTCGCGGACGCCGCCCGCGTGATGGAACGCCACCACGTCGACCGCCTTCCCGTGGTGGACGAGGAAGACCGGCTGATCGGCATCGCCACCCGGCGAGACCTGCTGCGGGTCTTCCTGCGGACGGACGAGGAAATCCGCCGGAACGTGATCGACGACGTCCTGACGCGCGCCATGTGTCTACCGCCCCACGCCGTGATCGTCACGGTCCACGACGGCATGGTCGTCCTGGAAGGGCAGCTTGAGCGTCGCACCGACATCCCGCTCGCCATCCGACTGACGTGGCGAGTGGACGCAGTGGTCGGCGTCGTGAACAGCCTGACGTTCCGCATCGAGGATGCTCGTCCGCCCGAGCCGCACCCCTCAGACAGGATCACCCACCCCTGGCTGCTCAAACCCTGACCTCCGAAGCCGAGGCGGGCCGTTTGTCACAGCAGCCCGGCAGAGAGCGCCTTGCTCTCCCTCTCTCGGACGATGCAGGCAACATCCGGATCCTTGCGGTCCATCAGTGTCCGCAAGCAGGGCAGCCCGAAGTGGGGCCGGCGGCGCCGGCCGCACACCAACAATCACCGAGAACCTGACGTAGTTCCGCACGGCTTGGGCCACGCCCGACCACATCCCCTCGCCGACGCCTGCTGGGACCAACACCGAATCTGCTGACCGGTCGTGACGACCTGTGGGGCCGCCTGGCCCGGGCATCCAGGGCCTTTCAGACGCCCGCCGGGGACCGAGGGGACCTGGGTAGCGGAGCGATGTCCGAGAGACGCTGCCGGTGGAGCGGCGCCGATCCCCCGCAGTGCCGCTCTCATACGGGCCGCCGGATGCGCGGCTTCACGCCTGGCTGCACGCGATCCGGCTGATCTTCGACAACATCGAGCCCGCGGTCAACGACCGCGACGGACGGCCGGACGCGCGGGAGAAGATGCACAACGCCGGCACCATCGCGGGCATGGCCTTCGGCAACGCCTTCCTCGGCATCGTCCACGCCATGTCCCACACCCTCGGCGCCACCTTCCACATCGCGCACGGGCGCACCAACGCTGTCCTGCTGCCGCACGTCATCCGCTACAACGGCACCGTCCCGACGAAGCTGACGGGCTGGCCCAAGTACGAGAGCTACCGCGCCCCCGAGCGCTTCCAGGACATCGCCCGCACCCTCGGCCTGCCCGCCTCCACTCCGGCCGAGGGCGTGGAGTCCCTCGCCGGAGCCGTGGAACGCCTGCGCGACGCCGTCGGCATCGAGCCGTCGTTCCAGTCCCTCGGCGTCGACGAACGCGTTTTCCTCGACGCCCTGCCGCAGCAGGCCCTGAACGCCTACGAGGACCAGTGCGCGCCCGCCAACCCGCGGATGCCCATGCTCGACGACATGCAGGACGTCATGCGCACGGCCTACTACGGCCGCGCGGAGGCCCGGCCGGACGAGAGCGAGGGCGCGGTGGTCCCGGCGTGAGGTGCTCCGGCGTGGTTCCCCCGACCTGACCGGGCCTGCTGTGGTCCACTGCCGTCGCGTGGACCACAGCATCCAGGGTGCCGGGGGATCTCTCTCCCACAGGCTCCTCGTCCCTCCGGGCACGACTGTCCGGGCACGACCGTCCGGGACCGACGGCCCCGGGCAGTCCCCCATCGGCCCTCGTGGCGGCACCCCTTCAGGGCCGCGCTGGCCATCGGCCCAAGTCGGCGCACGGCACGGAGAAGTACCCGAAGGACCTGTTCGACTTGATCCTGGGGCTCAACCGGCGGGTGCTGAGGGTCGCCGCCTACGCCGCCCTGATGACGGACACCTATCCGCCAGTCCGGCTGGACATGGGCGGCGCCGAGCCAGGCGGCGGCCCCGAGAGACTGCCGTGACCGCGCAGCTCGCCTGCGTGAAGGCCGTCCTGACGCCCATCAGTGACGACGAGATGTACATCGCACTGGTCACTCCGGAACCGGGCAACCCGCGTCACGACCC
>NZ_JBEYFS010000027.1:0-69826 GCF_040634475.1 Streptomyces sp. NPDC007095 | reverse complement strand
CCCCGGCGCTGGAGTTGAGCCCGGAGGGCTGGTCGGGCACCCCGGCGCTGGAGTTGAGCCCGGAGGGCTGGTCGGGCACCCCGGCGCTGGAGTTGGGCCCGGAGGGCTGGTCGGGCACCCCGGCAAGGCCGTCCGATCCGACCGCCCCACCGGCAACCCCAGCAGTCCCGGCAGTCCCGGCAGTCCCGGCAACCCCGGCACGACGGTCCGACCCGGCACGGGCAACCGCCGCAGCCCGGCCGGCCAACCCGGCCCCCAGGGCAGCCCTTTCTCCTCGATCCACTCCAGTACGGTCACGCGGCCCGGCAGGCCGATCGGGCACCGCGGCAGCGTCGTCCGGTCCGGCCGCCCGGTCGACAACCCCGGCACGACGGCCCGCCCCGGCCCACAGATCCGCCTCTTCTCCATGGTTCGCCTCGTCGTGACGCTTCACGCCGAGGCGGTCCGCGCCCGCGTCGTCGTCCGCGCTCACCCGACGGTCCACACCGAACCGTCGTTCAACGCCCGACCGGCGACCTATATCGGACGAACGGCCCGCACCGGACAGACCTTCAGAACCGGAAGGACGACTCACACCGGATAGATCCTCGGAACCGGAAGGACGACCCACACCGGACAGATCCTCGGAACCGGATGAACGGCCCACACCGGACAGATCCTCGGAACCGGACGAACGGCCCGCACCCGGCAACCGGTCCGCGCCGAGCACACCCTCCGCGCCCGACCCACGTTCCGTCCCAGTTCTCGTATCGGCGCCCGATCGGCCTTCCACGCCGGCTCCAGGCTCCCATTCGACACCGCGTTCGACATCGGTGTCAGATTCCGCTTCCGCGGCGAGCCCCATGGTTGCGCCGCCCGCGATCTGCGGCCACGTCGACGTCGCACGGGCGGCCTCGGGCCAGACCACCGACTCTCCGGACGCCACCGGCTCCCCGGCCCCACACCCCTCCGCCTGATCGACATCTCGGTGATCAGGTTGGGCGTCTTTCCGCCACTTCTCCACGTGCACGCACATCCCCCCAGGGACAGGTTTCGGGTGCGCGCACGACTCCGGGTATTACGTATATGTCGTCCGGAACGAGCCCCCACCCGCCCCGAGCGCCCCCCTTTACCACACTGCACCCGGACCATGAATGTAGCGCATACGGAAGACCCGTGTGCTTATGTGTCAATCCTGCCCCGCCATCACCAGCTCATCGCTGGCCGGAATCCAGCCGTCCGCCGGGCGCCGCAGCCACCCCTCCTCGGCAGCCAGCTCACCGGCGGCTCGTCGAAGGGCATCGATCCCGGGGTGCACCAGCCCCTTCCGCCACACCAATGACACGGGTGACAACGGAACGGGGCCAACAAGTGGTTTCCGTACGGTTTCAGACATCGCCGGAAAATCCACCACAGCGAGGACAGGGTTCCGCTTCTTGGCCATGACCCGCCGGAACTCATCGGCTCCGACGGCCACCGGCGCGGGTGGCGCCAGCGCGATACCGCGTCCCTCGAAAAGGCGAAGCGCCAAGTCGGTCCACTCCCGCGTCCGCGGATTCCCCGCCCCGGCGTACACGGTCTCGCCCGCGAGCGCGTCCAGCGGCACCGCGTCCAGGGCGGCGAGGTGATGGTCCTCGGGCAGGATCACGGCCATCGGCTCGTACCGTACGGGCTGTTGTTCGAGCCGGGCCCGGACCGCCGGATCGAGGCCCGCGAACCGTCCGAACGACGCGTCCAGGCGCCCCGCGAGGATCTCCCCCGCCGCGCCGGTGAGCCCGCTCTCGAAGCGGGCCATCAGCTCGCAGTCGGGCGCGAGCGCACGGGCCCGGTCCAGGACGCGGCCAAAGACGAGGCCCGGTGAGTTGACGTCGACGAGCAGCGGCCGCTCCGGTCCGTCCCCCGCGAACGCGGACAGCAGCGCGTCCTGCGCCTCCAGCACCCGCCGCGCGTACGGCACCAGCCGCTCACCGTCGGCGGTCAGCGTCACCTGCCGGGTCGTCCGCACGAACAGCTCCACCCCGAGTTCGCGCTCCAGTCGCCGGATGTCACGGCTGAGGGCCTGTTGGGCGACGTACAGCCGGGCGGCGGCCCGCGTGAAGTGCAGCTCCTCGGCGACGACGAGGAACCCGCGCAGGAGTCGGGGATCGAGATGGTGGTGGAGAGGGGCGGGCATCGCGCGAACTTACAACGCCGGTGCGTCAATGGCCACGGAGTAAGTGTTGGACCGCCCGCCCCACACCCGGCGACGGTTGTCCCATGCCGCAACAGCCCTCCGAGCACGCGTTCCTGCCCCTGCTCACCGCCACCGGCGACAGCCTTGTGATCGCCGACTTCCACCCGCGCCGTCAGAAGGCCCCGCGCCGCCGGACAACCCCGTACCACCGCCTCTTCGCCATCCCCGGCACCCGCGCCTTCACCGTCGGCAACCTGCTCGCCCGGCTCCCCATGGGTATGTTCAGCGTCAGCGCGGTGATCATGATCGCGGGCTCGCGCGGCTCGTACGCCCTCGCCGGCGCCGTGACGGCGACCGGTCTCGCGGCGACCGCGCTGGTCGCCCCCTGGACCGCACGGCTCGTCGACCGCCACGGTCAGGCCCGGATCGCGGTGCCGACCACGGCCTTCGCCCTGCTGGGAAGCATCGCGCTGCTGCTGTGCGTGCGCCTCGGGGCGCCGGACTGGACCCTGTTCGCCGCGTACGCCGCCACGGCCACCACCCCCAACACGGGCGGCATGTCACGCGCCCGCTGGGCCCACCTCCTCCGGGACGACCCGGCCGCCGCGCACACCGCGAACTCCTTCGAACAGGCCGCGGACGAGCTGTGTTTCATGCTGGGCCCGGTGTGCGCGGCCTTCCTGTGCGGGACGTTCTTCCCGGAGGCGGGCACGCTGGTGGCCGGCGTGCTGATGATGACCGGCGTGCTGATCTTCGCCGCCCAGCGTTCGACGGAGCCGCCGCCCCAGCCCCGTACGCCCTCCAAGTCGCCCCTCCTGGCCCCCGGAATGCCGCCCCTGCTTCTCTGTTTCCTCGCCACCGGTGCCGTGTTCGGTTCGATGGAGGTCGTCACGATCGCCTTCGCGGACGCGCAGGGCCACCGGTCGGCGGCGGGCGCGGTGCTCGCCCTCCAGGCGGCCGGGTCGTGCGTGGCGGGGCTGCTGTACGGGGCGCGGAAGCCGACCGGCCCGGCCGAGCGGCGCCATCCGCTGTGCCTCGCCGCCATGACGGCCCTCTTGACCCTCCCTCTGCTCGCGGCCTCCCTGACCGGCTCACTCACGGCCCTCGCGGGCGCGCTGCTGCTCGCCGGAGCCGCGACCGCCCCGACCATGGTCACCGGCATGGCCCTCGTCCAGCGGCGCACTCCCGAGGGCCGGCTGAACGAGGGCATGACCCTCGCGGTGACGGGCCTGCTCGGCGGGATCGCCTGCGGTTCGGCGAGCGGCGGCTGGGTGGTCGAACACGTCTCGGCGACGGCGGGGTACGGGGTGCCGGTCGCGGCGGCGGGTAGCGCGCTGGCGATCTCCCTCGCGATCTCGCCGGCCCTCTCCCGCCTCAGGGCCCGGTGACAGCCACGTACCCGAACACGCCCACACGCGCGTCAAGGACACGGGACTCGTACCGCTCGTCCGACCCGTCGAACGCCGCCAATCCCTCGGCCCCAATTCCCGCGCACCCCATTGACGCGCCCGGGACCCCCACATACCTTCCCCCGTCGAAGCGCTTCGACGTCACGCATCGAAACGATTCGACGAACGCTGCGTGACGGTCCCGAAACCCATCCAACTCCCCCGGAGGCAATGGATGCTGACGACACGAAGGCGTGCGGTGGCGACGGCGGCGGTGGCCCTGGCGGGCTCCCTGCTGCTGGCGTCCTGCGGCAGTTCGGACAGCGGTTCCTCGGACGGCAAGACGCTGAAGCTGTGGCACTACGAAGGGCCGGACAGCGCGATGGGCGTGGCCTGGAACGAGGCCATCAAGGAGTTCGAGGCGAAGCATCCCGGCGTCAAGGTGAAGTTCGAGGAGAAGGGCTTCGAGCAGATCCAGAAGACGGCCCCGATGGTCCTCAACTCGAACGACGCACCCGACATCATGGAGTACAACAAGGGCAACGCGACGGCCGGGCTGCTCTCCAAGCAGGGGCTTCTCACCGATCTGACCGCCGAGGCGGCCAAGCGCGGCTGGGACAAGAAGCTCAGCGCGGGTGTGCGCACCACCAGCCAGTACGACACCGACGGGGTCATGGGCTCCGGCAAGTGGTACGGCGTGCCCAACTACGCCGAGTACACGATGGTGTTCTACAACAAGGACCTCTTCAAGAAATACGGCATCGCGGAGCCCACCACCCTCGACCAGCTCACCGCCGCCATGGACACGTTCGTGTCGAAGGGCATCACCCCGCTGGCGAACGCGGGCGCCGAGTACATGGCCCAGCAGTACCTGTACCAGCTCGCCCTCTCCAAGGCCGACCGTTCGTGGGTCGACAAGTACGAGCTCTACAAGGGCAAGACCGACTTCCACGACGCCGCCTGGACGTACGCCGCCACGACCTTCGCCGACTGGGTGAAGAAGGGCTACATCAGCAAGAAGTCCACCTCGCTCAAGGCCGAGGACGCGGGCGTCTCCTTCATCCAGGGCAAGAGCCCGATCCTGTTCAGCGGCAGCTGGTGGTACGGGCGGTTCCAGACGGAGAACAAGTTCGCCTGGGGCAGCTTCCTCTGGCCGGGCAGCAACCTCACCCTCGGCTCCGGCGGCAACCTCTGGGTCGTCCCCAAGGGCGCCAAGAACAAGGACCTCGCCTACGACTTCATCGACATCACCATGTCGCGGAAGATCCAGAACCTGCTCGGCAACAAGGGCGGGGTCCCGGTGGGCGCCGACACCGCCGCCATCACCGACCCGAAGGCGAAGACCCTGATCGCCGACTTCAACACGCTCTCCGGCAAGGACGGCCTGGCCTTCTACCCGGACTGGCCGGTCGCCGGCTTCTACGACGTCCTCGTCTCCGAGACCCAGAAGCTGATCACGGGGAGCGAGAAACCGGACGCCTATCTGAGCGCGCTCCAGACGGCGTACGACAAGGGCGCGCCGAAGACATGACGGTCACCGTCGAACGGGGCGGCCGGGTGGTCCGGGGGCACCAGCGCCACCACGGCCGTACGACGCGCCCGCGCCGCCCCCACACTTCCTACGCCCTCTTCCTTCTCCCCGGCGTCCTCGCCTTCCTCGCGGTGATCGTCGTCCCGTTCCTGATGAACACCGGCGTGAGCTTCACCGACTGGCAGGGCGTCGGCGCCCCGAAGTGGTCGGGGCTCGCCAACTACCGCCAGCTGATGGACGACTCCGAGTTCTGGGCGTCCTTCCGGCACAGCCTCTTCATGGTCGTCGCGATGGCCGCCGTACCCACGGTCCTCGGGCTCGTGCTGGCCGCCGCCCTCTTCGACTTCGTCGGCAAGCATTTCGGTACGAAGATCGCCGCCGTCCTGCGCGCCTGCTTCTACCTCCCCCAGGTCCTGCCCATCGCCGTCGCCGGCATCGTCTGGAGCTGGATCCTCGCCCCCGACAACGGCTCCCTGAACGCACTCCTGAAGGCGGTGGGCCTCGGCTCGCTCCAGCAGGACTGGCTCGGCGACCCCGACTTCGCCCTCTACAGCGTCATGGGCGTGATGGTGTGGGTGCAGATCGGCTTCCCGCTGGTCGTCTTCATGGCGGGGCTGCAACGCGTCGACCCACAGCTGTACGAGGCGGCGGAGCTGGACGGCGCGGGCTGGTGGCGCCGCTTCTGGCACATCACGCTGCCGCAGATCCGCCCGGAGATCTACGTCGTCCTCCTCTGGTGCACGATCGCCGCGCTCAAGGTGTTCGGCGCGGTGTACGTCCTCACCAAGGGCGGTCCCGGCGGCGCGACCGACGTGCCGTCCTACTTCTCCTTCACCACCTTCTTCGAGAAGACCCAGGTCGGCTACGGCGCCGCGATCTCCACCGTGCTGACCGTGATCATCCTCGTGCTCACCCTGATCGGCCTGAAGCTCCAGACCCGCGCCGAGGACGCCGAGGAAGGACTCCGCGCATGACCGCCGTACGCCGCTATCCCGTCCTCGTGGCCCTGATCATCGCGGCCCTGTTCATGGTGCTGCCCTTCGGCATCGTCGCGATCAACGCGGTCAAGTCCCCCACCGAGTACTCGTCGAACGGACCCCTCAGCCTTCCCCACGGCCTCTACCTCGACGGCCTCAAGGACTTCTGGCAGCGCGTCGACTACGGCCAGAAGCTCGTCAACTCGATCCTGATCTCCGGCTCGGTGGCGGTCGGCGCCGCCGTGCTGTCCGTCCTGAACGCGTACGCGATCGGCATCGGCCGCATCAAGGGCCGCACCTGGGTCCTCGCCTTCTTCGTGCTGGCGAACATGCTGCCGCAGGAGGCGCTGGTCTACCCGATCTACTACCTGAGCAAGCAGGCGGGCCTCTACGACACCCGGCTCAGCGTGATCATCGTGTTCACCGTCGTCCAGGCGGCCTTCGGCACGTATCTCCTGTCCTCCGTCCTCGGGCGGTTCCCGCGCGAGATCATCGAGGCCGCCCGGATCGACGGGGCGAACAAGTGGCAGGTGCTGTGGCGGATCGTGGTCCCCGTCAGCCGCCCCACCATCGGCGTCCTCCTGGTCTTCTTCTTCATCTGGACCTGGAACGAGTTCCTGCTGCCGCTGGTCATGCTGATCTCCAACGACAACCAGACGGTGTCGGTGGCGCTCGGCGTCCTCCAGGGCCAACGCCTGATGGACGCGACCATGACCAACGCGGCGGCCCTTCTGGGCGTGCTCCCCGCGATCGTCTTCTTCCTCGTCTTCCAGCGGACACTGACCCGCGGCATCGCCGTGGGCGCGGTCAAGTAAGGGGTGTGGGCGTGAAGTTCACCGACGGCTACTGGCTGCTGCGCGAGGGCGTCACCGCGGCCCACCCGGTCGAGGTCCTCGACGTCAGCGCGTCCGACGGAACCCTCGACATCCACGCGCCGACCCAGCCCATCCGCCACCGCGGCGACCTGCTGAAGGGACCGGTCGTGACGATCAGCGCGCACGCGCCGATGCCGGACGTCATCGGCGTCACGTTCACGCACTTCCAGGGCGAGGAACCGCGCGGCCCCCGCTTCGAACTCCACCGTGGCGTCCGGGGGTCTGGGGGATGTCCCCCGGAACAGCACAGCACCCCCACCGTGGAGCACGACGACGAGCACGCGACCCTCACCGCGGGCGCCCTGTCCGTCCGGGTCGCCCGCACCACCCCCTGGCACGTCGACTTCCTCGCCCACGGCCGCGTCCTCACCACCAGCGGCCCCAAGGGCATGGGCATCATGCAGGACGCGACCGGCGCCCACTATCTGCGCGAGCAGCTGAACCTCGGGGTCGGCACCCAGGTCTACGGCCTCGGCGAGCGCTTCGGCCCGCTCGTCAAGAACGGCCAGGTCGTGGACATGTGGAACGCCGACGGCGGCACCGCCACCGAGCAGGCCTACAAGAACGTGCCGTTCTATCTGACGGACGCGGGCTACGGAGTCTTCGTCGACCATCCGGGCCGTGTCTCCTTCGAGGTCGCCTCGGAAGCGGTCTCACGGGTCCAGTTCAGCGCCGAGACACAGCAGTTGACGTACTACGTGATCTACGGGCCGACCCCGAAGGACATCCTGCGCAAGTACACCCAGCTCACCGGCCGCCCGGCCCTCCCGCCCGCCTGGTCCTTCGGCCTGTGGCTGTCGACGTCCTTCACCACCTCCTACGACGAGGCCACCGTCACCTCCTTCATCGACGGCATGCGGGAGCGCGCACTCCCCCTCTCCGTCTTCCACTTCGACTGCTTCTGGATGCGCGAGTTCAACTGGTGCGACTTCCAGTGGGACCCGCGCGTCTTCCCCGACCCGGAAGGCATGCTGACCCGGCTGAAGGACAAGGGCCTGCACATCTGCGTGTGGATCAACCCGTACATCGCACAGCGCTCCCCGCTCTTCGCGGAGGGCAAGGCCCTGGGCCATCTGCTCAGGAAGCCCGACGGCAGTGTGTGGCAGTGGGACCTGTGGCAGCCGGGCATGGCGCTGGTCGACTTCACCAGCCCGGCCGCCCGCGACTGGTACGCCGCCAAGCTGGAGGCGCTGCTCGACCAGGGCGTCGACTGCTTCAAGACCGACTTCGGCGAGCGGGTCCCCGTCGACGTGGCGTACGCCGACGGCGCCGACCCGGAACGCATGCACAACTACTACACCTACCTCTACAACCGCACCGTCTTCGAGGTGCTGCGCAAGCACCGGGGCGAGGCGGAGGCCGTCGTCTTCGCGCGCTCGGCGACGGCCGGCAGCCAGCAGTTCCCGGTGCACTGGGGCGGCGACTGCGAGGCGACGTACGAGTCGATGGCCGAGTCGCTGCGCGGCGGGCTGAGCCTCGGCATGTCGGGGTTCGGGTTCTGGAGCCACGACATCGGCGGCTTCGAGGGAACGCCGACACCGGCCCTCTTCAAACGGTGGATCGCCTTCGGGCTCCTCTCCTCCCACAGCCGGCTGCACGGCTCGTCCTCCTACCGGGTGCCGTGGCTGTTCGACGAGGAGGCCGTGGACGTGCTGCGGCTGTTCACCCGGCTGAAGCTCGGCCTCATGCCCTATCTGTACGAGGCCGCGCGCGCCGCCCACGCGGAGGGCGTGCCGATGATGCGGGCGATGGTCCTCGAATTCCCCGACGATCCGGGGTGCGCGCACCTGGAACGGCAGTACATGCTCGGCCCGGACCTGCTGGTCGCGCCCGTGTTCAGCGACGAGGGAGACGTCTCCTACTACGTTCCGGACGGCATCTGGACCCACTTCCTCACGGGGCGGACGGTGACCGGTCCGCGCTGGGTGCGCGAGCGGCACGGCTTCCTGAGCGTGCCGCTGCTGGTGCGGCCGGGCGCGGTGATCCCGGTGGGCGCGGTGGACGACCGGCCCGACTACGTCTACGCCGACGGGGTCACCCTGCGCGCGTACGGCCTGGAGCGGGGTGCCCAGGTCACGGTGCCGGTGGGCGGGGTGACGTTCACCGTCGTCCGTGAGGGCAACACCCTGCGCGCCTCGTCGAGTGATCCGGCGGCGCCCTGGGGGCTGGCGGCGGGCGGGCGCGAGGTCCGGGCGAAGGCGGGGACGGGATTCCTCTCCCTGGACCTGGAACCCGAACTGGAGCTGGAGCTGGAGTCCGAGTGATGGTGAAGATCACCGATGTGGCGCGGCACGCCGGGGTCTCCCCCAGTACCGTCTCCTACGCCCTCAGCGGCAAGCGCCCCATCTCCGAGGAGACCCGGCAGCGCATCGAGGCCAGCATCCGCGAGCTCGGCTACCGCCCGCACGCGGGGGCTCGGGCGCTGGCCAGCAGCCGGTCCAACGTCCTGGCGCTGGTGGTGCCGCTGCGGGCGGGCATCCACGTGCCGGTGGTGATGCAGTTCGCGGTGTCGGTCGTGACGGCGGCGCGGCAACACGATCACGACGTCCTGCTGCTGACGCAGGAGGAGGGCGAGGAGGGGCTGCGGCGGGTCGCGGACACCGCGCTCGTGGACGCCCTGATCGTGATGGACGTCCAGCTCCACGACCCCAGGCTGCCGCTGCTGCGCGCCCTGGACCGCCCCTCCGTCCTCATCGGGTTCCCTGCCCGGCCCGCCGGGCTGACCTGCATCGACCTGGACTTCAAGGCGGCGGGCGAGCTGTGCGTCGAGCGGCTGGCGGGGCTCGGGCACCGGGTCGTGGCGCTGGTCGGGTCGCCGCCGGAGGTGTACGTACGGGGGACGGCGTTCGCCCAGCGCGTGGTGGAGGGCTTCACCGCCGCGGCCGACCGGAACGGACTCGCCTCCTCCGTCCACCCCTGCGAGGCATCGCCCGCCGCCGCACGCCGGATCGCCGAACAGCTCCTGCGCGAACAGCCGGCGCTCACCGGCGTCGTCGTGCACAACGAACCGGTCCTGGAACCGCTGATCGACGCCTTCGAGCAGCTCGGCCTGCGCGTTCCCGTCGACCTCTCCGTCACCGCGATCTGCCCGGACGAGCTCGCCGAGAACGTCCGTGTCCCCGTCACCTCCGTCGCCATCCCGTCCACCGAGGTGGGCGCGCGGGCGGTGGAACTGCTGATGAAGAAGCTGGGCGGCACCGACGTACCCGAGGCCACGCTCCTCGCACCCCGGCTGACGGAACGCGCGAGTACCGCACCGCGCACGCTGACCTCTTGAGGAGCCGTGACATGAGGAAAGGCAAGAGAAGCAGAGGAAGCAGGAGAAGACAGCGGGCCTCCCTCGTCCTGGCGCTCGCGCTGACCGCCGGTCTGACAGCCACCGTTCCGGCGGGGGCGGACGACCCCGCGTACGCCTTCCGCAACCCCCGCCTCCCCGTCACCGAACGAGTGAACGACCTGCTCGGGAGGCTGACCCTCGACGAGAAGGTCTCCCTCCTCCACCAGTACGAGCCCGCGATCCCCCGCCTCGGCATCCAGTCCTTCCGCACCGGCACCGAGGCCCTGCACGGCGTCGCCTGGCTCGGCAAGGCGACCGTCTTCCCCCAGGCGGTCGGCCTCGCCTCCACCTGGGACCCGGCACTGATCCAGCAGGTCGGCTCGGCGGTCGGCGACGAGGCGCGCGGCTTCCAGCAGGATCGCCCCGACGGCTGGGGCCTCAACCTGTGGGCGCCCGTGGTCAACCTGCTGCGCGACCCGCGCTGGGGACGCAACGAGGAGGGCTACTCCGAGGACCCCTACCTCACCGGTTCGATCTCCACGGCGTACGGCGAGGGCCTGACGGGCGGCGACCCCGACCACCTGAAGACGGCCCCCACCCTCAAGCACTACCTCGCCAACAACAACGAGGTGAACCGCGCGACCACGTCCTCCGACCTGCGCCCACGCGTCCAGCACGAGTATGACGAGGCGGCCTTCAAACCGGCGGTGGCGGCGGACGCGACGACGGGAGTGATGGCGTCGTACAACCTGGTCAACGGCCGCCCCGACACGGTGAACCCGGACCTGGACGACGTCGTGCGGACCTGGACCTCCCGAGATCTCCTGAACGTCACCGACGCCTTCGCCCCGGGCAACCTGCTCCCCGGCACCCAGAACTACTACGGCACCCTCGCCGAGGGCGACGCGGCGGCGCTCAAGGCGGGCATCGACAGCTTCACGGACAACAACGGCGACTCGACCCCGACGACCACGGCCGTCAAGTCGGCTTTGAGTACGGGCCTGTTGAAGGAGTCGGACGTCGACACGGCCGTCTCCCACATCCTCGCCGTCCGCGTCCGGCTCGGCGAGTTCGACCCGAACAGCGGCAGGTACGGCTCGATCGACCAGTCGGTCATCAACAGTCCGGCCCACCGGAAACTGGCCCGCGAGGCGGCGGCGGAGAGCGCGGTCCTGCTCAAGAACGACGGCGTACTGCCCCTGAAGACCTCGGCGAAGAAAGTGGCCGTGGTCGGACCGCTCGCCGACACCCTCTATACGGACTGGTACTCGGGCACACTGCCGTACGCGGTCACACCCGCCGACGGCATCGCCACGAAGCTGGGTACCCCGGTGGGGAGCAGCGAGGGCGTCGACCGCATCGCGCTGAAGGACACGGCGACGGGGAAGTACGTGACGGCGGGGGCGTCTCAGGCCGGTGGAGCCCTGAAGGAGAGCACCGAGACAGGGGTGGCGGCCCAGTTCGACGCGTTCGACTGGGGCTCCGGCATCGTGACCCTGCGCTCGGCCGCCAACGGCAAGTACGTCGGCTACAACTGGTCGAACTTCGTCAACGACCAGGTCCAGCCCAACGGTTGGTACGTCCAGCAGCAGTTCAAGCTGGAGCAGCAGGACGACGGCACGTACCTGCTCAGGTACGCCGGATACGAGACCACCGAGTCCTGGTGGTCGAACCCGGTCTACCTCGGCCCGACGGGCCCCGACGGCACCCTGGGCCTGGTCGAGAAGTCGGGGGCCGCCCACTACTCCAAGGACGTCGTCCGCAGCGGTGTGGACGAGGCGGTTGCCGCGGTGAAGGGCAAGGACACGGCGGTCGTGGTGGTCGGCTCGATGCCGTCGATCAACGGCCGGGAGAACCACGACCGTACGGACATGGGCCTGGCCCCGTCACAGGAGTCCCTGGTCAGGGCGGTGCGCGCAGCCAACCCGAAGACGGTCGTGATCGTGGAGAACAGCTACCCGACCACCCTCGGCGCCCTCCAGAAGGAGGTCCCGGCCCTCCTGTGGACCACCCACGCGGGCCAGGAGACGGGCAACGCGCTCGCCGACGTCCTCTACGGCGCCACGAACCCGGCGGGCCGCCTCACCCAGACCTGGTACCGGTCGACATCGGACCTCCCCTCGATCCTCGACTACGACATCATCAAGTCCGACCGCACCTACCAGTACTTCCAGGGGCAGCCGCTCTACCCGTTCGGCTACGGCCTGTCGTACACGACGTTCCGCTACGGCACGCTGAAGCACGTCTCCGGCGGCTACGAGGTGACGGTCACGAACACGGGCAAGCGGGCGGGCGACGAGGTCGTACAGCTCTACACCCACCAGCGGACATCGAGGGACAAGCAGCCCCTGAAGCAGCTGAAGGCGTACGCGAGGGTGTCCCTGGAGCCGGGCGAGACGAAGACCGTCCGGCTGAAGGTCCGTGCGAAGGACCTCGCGCACTGGGACGTCACCCGCTCGAAGTGGGTGGTGGAGAACGGCACGTACGACGTCCTGGTCGGCGCCTCGTCCTCGGACATCCGCTCCCGGACGTCATGGACGGTGCGGGGCGAGACGATCCCGCCCCGGGACCTCACGAAGGTGACGCGCGCCGAGAACTTCGACGACTACTCGCCCGGTTCCGTCCGCCTGGTCGACGAGTCGAAGGCGCGCGGGACGGCGGTGGGCGCGACGGCCGACAGGGCCTGGCTGAAGTTCGCGGACGCCCAACTGGGTTCTGGTGCGTCCGAGTTCAGCGCACGCGTCGCCGGTTCGTCCGGCACGGTCGAGGTCCGGCTGGGCTCGCCGACCGGCCCGCTCGTCGGCACCGCTCGTACGGACGGCACGGCATCCCCGTACGACTACACGACGGTGACCACCGCCCTCACCCGCGCGACGAAGGGCCGTACGGGCGTGTACCTGGTGCTGAGCGGGGGTGTGCGGCTGTCCACGTTCACCCTGCGCTGAGGCGGGTCAGCCGGCCTCGATCAGGTGATCCACGTCGGAGACGTGATACTCGCCGTACCCGAAGCGCTCGCCGATCACCTTGTACCGGTCGTACTGCTTCTGTGTGAGTGGCACGGACAGCGTGTTCAGGACGCGGAGGAACAAGCGGAACCCGAGATCGGGATCGATCCGGGTGACCACGTGTTCCAGCGCGTCCATGACGTCCGTGGCGGGAACAGGATGCCAGTGGGGGCTGACGACCTTGTCCGCCACCGCGGGCGCCGTCTCCCGGACTTCCCGCAGCACCGTGTCGGCGAGTTCGGTGCGGGCGGCCCCACAACGGGTGTGTACGCGGGGGCGGCCTCCCTCAGCCGCTCCCGGCACACGTCCGCGATCAGCCGAAGCCAGTCCCGGCCGTCGGTACTCCCCGGCCTGTCCGAGGCGCCGGCCCACAGGGCGGTGACCGCGGCGTCGGGCAGTGCGGACCGCAGCAGCCGGAGCGTGTCCTCCAGGAGGACGGCCGCCGCGTCACCCACGAGGCACCGAAATCGAATGCGGTGAAGCGCTCCACTGGATCTCTCCTCCTTATCTGCCACGGTCACGTCCGCATACGCCACGGTCACGTCCGCGAGCGCGAACCCCGGGCTGGTGGTGGCGCCGAACCAGGGCCCGGCGGGGTCGGCGTGTCGGTCGCCGGGCATGACAAAGGCCCCACCGCTCGAAAGCGACGGGGCCTTTGCCCACATGGGACGGAGGTCCGGGAGGACCTCCTGATCGTGGAGATGGCGGGAATCGAACCCGCGTCCACCGGTGCAGAATCAGGGCTTCTCCGTGTGCAGTTCGCTGCGATTTTCTCGGCCCCGGTGATCACGCGAACAAGTCGCCGACGGGCCCAGCCACTGTTTGATTTCCCATCGAACCCCGTGACCGGGCTCGATGGTTTAGTTCCCTAGATTATGCCAGGGTCCGGGTCGGGAACACCCCCGGGCTGACACCCATTAAGGGTCCTTCACTCATTGCTTATTAGGCAGCGAGGGCGAAGGACTGGGAATCGCTCTTGGAATTGGCGATTATTGGTTGCGACATATGGTTAACGAGATCATTGTCGCTTCCTCGACACGCTTCCCCTGCTTCGACAGCCGCTGTCGAAACCGATCATCCCCATGTTGTTTTTTCAAGCCCCTCCGAGGAGGGTTGCGCACCCGCCGTGAGGTGCAGATCCCATCGTACGTGACCAACGCACGTCGATGCCACCGTATTCCCCGTGGCTACTCGCCCCGCTGCTTCCGCTTCGCCGCCGCGATCGCGCGGTCCGACTCCCGGCGGTCCTGCTTCTCGCGCAGGGTCTGCCGCTTGTCGTACTCCTTCTTACCGCGGGCGAGCGCGATCTCGGCCTTGGCCCGGCCGTCCTTGAAGTACAGGGCGAGGGGCACGATCGTGTGACCCGTCTCCTCCGACTTCGACGCCAGCTTGTCGATCTCCTCGCGGTGCAGGAGCAGCTTGCGCTTGCGGCGCACCGTGTGGTTGGTCCAGGTGCCCTGGCTGTACTCGGGAATGTGGGCGTTGTGCAGCCACGCCTCGTTCCCGTCGATCTGGACGAAGCCGTCGGTCAGCGAGGCGCGTCCCTGACGCAGCGACTTCACCTCGGTGCCGGTGAGGACGAGCCCGGCCTC
The DNA here is from genome assembly GCF_040634475.1 of Streptomyces sp. NPDC007095. Classification (NCBI taxonomy): domain Bacteria; kingdom Bacillati; phylum Actinomycetota; class Actinomycetes; order Kitasatosporales; family Streptomycetaceae; genus Streptomyces; species Streptomyces sp. NPDC007095. Next base: position 55,029 of record NZ_JBEYFS010000027.1, on the reverse strand, counting down.
GTAGGTGTCGATGATCGCGTAGTCGTGCCGTGCCTTCTTGTTCTGCGCGACGATCTTGCGCTTGCCGTCCTTGGCCTTCGCGGCCCCTCCGCCCTGCTTGGGCTGGGACTCCTTCGGTACGTACATTCCCTTACTCATAGTGCTGCCATTTTCGCACTACAGGGGGGTCCGGGGGAAAGCCGATTACAAGAGCACCGAGCCGGCGACTACGAAGGGTCGCCGAGACCGCTCAGTACGGTCTCCGCCCGCTCCAGGGCCTCCTCGTCCACCTCCAGGTCGGGGGTGATGCCCCGCCCGTCGACGGCGTGCCCGGCGGGGGTGCGGTAGTGGCCGACGGTCAGCTCGGCGACGGAACCGTCCGGCAGCCGGCTCGGCATCTGGATCGAGCCCTTGCCGAAGGTCCTGGAGCCCACGACGACCGCGCGGCCGCGGTCCTGGAGGGCCCCGGTGAGCAGTTCGGCCGCGCTCATCGTGCCGCCGTCGACGAGCGCGACCAGGGGTCTGATGGTGTCACCGCCGGGGTCGGCGTGCAGGGAGCGCTGCGCGCCGTTGACGTCGTAGGTGGCGACGAGGCCGCCGTCGAGGAAGGCGGAGGCGGCGGTGACGGCCTCGGTGACCAGTCCGCCGGAGTTGCCACGCAGGTCGAGGACGATCCCGGCGTGCTCGGGCGTCTGCTCGACGGCGTTCCGTACGGCGTCACCGACGCCCTTGGTGAAGGCGGCGACCTTGATCACGGTGACGCCGCCGGGAAGCTTGTGGACGGTCAGGGAGTCCGTGGACAGCCTCGCCCGGCGCAGCGTCTCGCTCCACGCGCGTGTGCCGCGCTCCAGCCCGAGGGAGACCTTCGTACCGGCGGCGGCGTCGTCCGCGTCCCCGCGCAGTAACGAGACGACCTCGGTGACCGGCCGGCCGTCCACCTTCTCGCCGTCGACGCTGCGCAGCCGGTCGCCCGTGCGGATCCCGGCGGCGGCAGCGGGCGAGCCGCTCTGCACCCGGGTCACCTCGATACGGCCGTCACGCTCGCGCCGGGCCCACAGCCCCACGCCCGTGTACTGGCCGTCGAGGGCCTCCTCGAACTCCTCGTACTCGCCCTGGGAGTAGACGGCGCCCCAGCGGTCCCCGCTGCGGCTGACGGCCCGCTCTGCGGCCTCCATGGGGGACTTGCCGTCGGCCATCGCCTCGGCGGCGGCGTCGGTGACCGTCTCGCGGTGGGCCGCCGAGGTCGAACGCGCCGAAGGAGGCGGGGTTTTCCGGTCGGGATCACCGAAGGACCCGGTCGCGGCCCCCGCGACGAGGACACTCGCGAAAAGCAATGTCAGGGCGGCCCCGCGGCCTGCGCGGCGGGGCTGGCAGAACAGGTCTCGGCCTGACATGGCGGTGAGTCTAGGACAACGCAAAGGGCCGTACCGCCGGTTGGCAGTACGGCCCCCTTGGCATGCGTCACACCTTCAGGTACTTGCGCAACGCGAAGAACGCCGCAAGCGCGGGCATCAGCAGACTCGTCGCGAGGATGAGCGGCAGCTTGGTGAGCACGGCGTCCCAGCCGATGAAGTTGATCAGATTCAGCTTCTGGGACAGCGCGAGGCCGTGATCGATGATGAAGTACCGCGCGACCAAGAGGAATCCGCAGGCGACACCTCCGCCGATCAGTCCGGCGACCGCGGCCTCCATGATGAACGGCGCCTGGATGTAGAACCCGGAGGCGCCCACGAGCCGCATGATGCCGGTTTCCCTGCGCCGGCTGAACGCCGAGACGCGCACCGTGTTGACGATCAGCATCAGGGCGACGACGAGCATCATCGCCATGACCGCGCGCGCGGCCCAGTTCATGCCGTTGAGCAGCCCGAAGAGGTTGTCCAGGATGCCCTTCTGGTCCTGCACCGACTGCACGCCGTCACGGCCGTCGAAGGCGGTCGCGATGACCTGGTACTTCTGCGGGTCCTTCAGCTTGATGCGGTACGACTCCTGCATCTGGTCCGGCGTGAGGGAGCTGGCCAGCGGGGAGTCGCCGAACTGCTCCTTGTAGTGCTTGTACGCCTGGTCCGACGACTCGTACGAGACCTTCTCGACGACGGTCATCTTCTTGAGGTCGCTGAGGATCTGGTCCTTCTGCTCGGTGGTCACGGCCCCCTTGGCGCAGTGGGGATCGGACTCCGCGTCACTCTTGTTGCAGAGGAAGATCGAGACGTTGACCTTGTCGTACCAGTAGCCCTTCATGGTGCTCACCTGGTCGCTCATCAGCAGCGAACCGCCGAACAGGGCGAGGGAGAGGGCGACCGAGACGACGACCGCGAAGGTCATCGTCAGATTGCGACGGAGACCGACACCGATCTCCGACAGAACGAACTGGGCGCGCATGGCGTCTGCTAAGCCTTTCCGTGGACCGTCGTCAGTGCTGGTAGCCGTAGACGCCGCGCGCCTGGTCGCGGACGAGGCGGCCCTGCTCCAGCTCGATGACGCGCTTGCGCATCTGGTCCACGATGTTCTGGTCGTGCGTCGCCATCAGCACGGTGGTGCCCGTCCGGTTGATGCGGTCGAGCAGCTTCATGATGCCGACGGAGGTCTGCGGGTCGAGGTTGCCGGTCGGCTCGTCCGCGATGAGGAGCTTGGGCCGGTTCACGAAGGCTCTCGCGATGGCCACACGCTGCTGCTCACCACCGGACAGCTCCCCGGGCATCCGGTCCTCCTTGCCGCCGAGCCCGACGAGGTCGAGCACCTGGGGCACGGACTTGCGGATCTCGCCGCGGGACTTGCCGATGACCTCCTGCGCGAAGGCGACGTTCTCGGAGACCGTCTTGTTCGGCAGCAGGCGGAAGTCCTGGAACACGGTTCCCAGCTGGCGGCGCATCTGCGGCACCTTCCAGTTGGAGAGGCGCGCGAGGTCCTTGCCCAGGACGTGCACCTGGCCTTGGCTGGTCCGCTCCTCGCGGAGGATCAGCCGCAGGAAGGTGGACTTTCCGGAGCCGGAGGATCCCACGAGGAACACGAACTCACCACGCTCGACCTCCAGGGAGACATCCCTGAGAGCGGGTCGGGTCTGCTTGGGGTAGACCTTGGAGACACTGTCGAATCGGATCACGGATGCACCACGGGTCGCCGGGGGTAGGTGAGCGTGACCATACGCGAACCGGGTGCACGAGCGCAGTCGCCGGTCAGGGTTGCGCGGCGGTTGTGCGGGGCTTGTGCGTTTTTGTACAGGTCTTTTGCACGGCCCTTTTGTACGGGCCTTTGTACGGGCACCCCGTAGGGGCGCGGGGAGCCGCGCGCCCGGCCCCCACCGGTCGGCGGCCGCGATCCCGACGCCGGCCCCCCTCCGGAAGCGCCCGTTTCCCCGCCTAACCCGTGGAGCACAGGGCAGGATAAGGCGAGCCGCGCCGTTTCCAGCGGAACCTGGCACAGTGGAAGGGGAACGGTTGCGTTCCCTGCAGCGTTATGTAAACGGCGGAGGACGGCGCAAGGAGGGCAAGCGCATGACGTACGACCGATTGGTGTGCGCGAACTGCGCGGCGCCCGTCAGCGAGGGCCGCTGCCCGGTCTGCCGCGCGAACCGGGAGCGGTTGCAGCAGGAGAGCCCCTTCGCGGGGCTGAACCCGATGGCGCTGATCGCGCTGCTCGCCGTGCTGATCGCGGCGGTGGCACTGCTGGCGCACCAGACGGTATGAGTCTCGTGAGAGCGGCGGTGTGACCACAGTCACCATCTGAGGCGCTCGCCATGGCGGTCGCCGTCCGAGGCGGTCACTGTCCGTTGTGGTCACCTTTTGAAGCATCCTTGATGTTCCTGACGCGAGAGGGGCCCGGAGCAAGCTGCTCCGGGCCCCTCTTGTGCTGCGATCAGCTGCGTCAGGCAGCGGCGCCGCGGCCGTTCACGAGGCGCGGCAGCAGACGGAAGCCGATACCGCCCGCGATCATCGTGGCGGCACCGACCAGCAGGAACGTGGTCTCGGCGGCACCCGTCTCGGCCAGCTGCCCCTTCTTGCCCTGGGCGGAGGTGTCGGACGAGGTGTTCGCGCCGGTGTCGGTCAGACCGGAGGAACCCTTGCCCTGCTCGACGGGCTTGGAGCCGCCGTCGGGGTTGCTGTCATTGCCACCGGTGCCGGTGCCGGAACCGTCCGTCGGGCTGTCCGTCGGGTCGGTGGGCTCGGTGGGGTTCTCGGTGGGGTCGGTGGGCTCGTCCGTCGGCGGCGTGGTGGTGGGCGTGGCCGGGTCGGTCGGCGTGCTCGGGATGGTGGGCGTACCCGGGTCCGTCGGCGTGCCCGGGTCCGTCGTCGGGTCGGTCGGGGTGGCCGGGTCGCTGGGAATGCCGGTCTCGGTCGGGGTGGCGCTCGGGTCTCCGTCGACCGTGACACCGACGTTGATGTCGAGAGCCGAAGCGGCACCCGCGGCAGTCAGCGAAGCACCGGCGGCGATCACCACACCGGCTGCTATGCGTGCCACGCGGATCCGCGTCTTCTTGGTCATTTGCTTGCTACCCCCAGTAGCTGATCGTCAATGGAGCAGCGCCCGGGGCCACGGCGTCACAGGTGGCTCGCTCAGCCCCCCGGTTCACATGCGCCCCGGAGATACGCATGCCACGCGCTACCATTCCCAGTTTCCACAGCAACGTCAAGGTCGTTGCGTACGCGATGTCCGGATCAGCGACATTTGCCTGCCGTGCGGACATGTGACTGTGACGTAAAACCCAGAATTCCCCCACACAAAAGGCAACTGCCGCCCGATGGGCGGCAGTTGCCTTGTCGACAAAGAGGCATCGAGGTGATGTTGATACCTCGAACTACTTCTCCTGCTGCTTGCGCCAGCGAATTCCGGCCTCGATGAATCCGTCGATCTCCCCGCCGAAAACGGCCTCGGGGTTACCGACTTCGAACTCGGTCCGCAGATCCTTGACCATCTGGTAGGGGTGCAGGACGTACGAACGCATCTGGTTTCCCCAGGAGTTGCCGCCGTCGCCCTTCAGGGCGTTCATCTTGGCCTGCTCCTCCTGGCGGCGCCGCTCGAGCAGCTTGGCCTGGAGCACGTTCATCGCGCTCGCCTTGTTCTGGATCTGCGACCGCTCGTTCTGGCAGGAGACGACGATTCCGGTGGGGAGGTGGGTGAGGCGCACCGCGGAGTCGGTGGTGTTGACGCCCTGGCCGCCGGGGCCGGACGACCGGTACACGTCGACGCGCAGCTCGGACTCGTCGATCTCGATGTGATCGGTCTGCTCGACGACGGGCAGGATCTCGACACCCGCGAAGGACGTCTGGCGGCGCCCCTGGTTGTCGAACGGCGAGATGCGCACGAGGCGGTGGGTGCCCTGCTCCACGGACAGCGTTCCGTACGCGTACGGGACGTGGACGGCGAAGGTGGTGGACTTGATGCCCGCCTCTTCCGCGTACGAGGTCTCGTAGAGCTCGGTCTTGTATCCGTGGCGCTCGGCCCAGCGCAGGTACATGCGCTGGAGCTTCTCGGCGAAGTCGGAGGCGTCGACGCCGCCGGCCTCGGCACGGATGGTGACGACGGCCTCACGGGAGTCGTACTCCCCGGAGAGCAGCGTCCGCACTTCCATCTCGTCCAGCGCCTTCTTGACGGCGACGAGCTCGGACTCGGCCTCGGCACGGGTGTCCGGGTCGTCCTCCTCCTCGGCCATCTCGAAGAGCACGCTCAGATCGTCGATACGCCCGCGCAGCGCCTCGGCCTTCCTGACCTCCGCCTGGAGGTGGCTCAGCTTGCTGGTGATCTTCTGCGCCTCGTCGGGGTCGTCCCACAGGGACGGCGCGGCCGCCTGCTCCTCGAGCACGGCGACATCTGCCCTCAGCTTGTCGAGGTCCAGGACGGCCTCGATCGACTCCATGGTCGAGGAGAGGGACTTGAGCTCTTCGGATACATCGACGACTGCCACGCCTCCAGCGTAACGGCTGCCGCAAGCGAGGCTTGCCCCTCGTCCGACGAGGGGCGGCGCAAGCCCTCCCCGGGACTCGGGGCGAAGCCCCGCCCCTTCACGGGCGCGGGGAACTGCGCGATCAACCCCCACCGCCCCGCAGCCAAACAACCACCAGCCGCGGCTCGGGACGAAGCCCCAGCCTCCAGGGGCGCGGGAAACTGCGCGATCAACCCCCACCCGCAGGCAGACGAACAGCCCGGGGTCCGGGGCGGAGCCCGGGTCGGAGTGAGGGCTAGGGGGAGGCCGGGGCCGAGTTCTTCGTGTCGTGCGGCGTCGCCCCCGCGTCGTCACCCGACGTGGCCAGCCACGTACCGACCCCCACCGCGGCGACGAGAACGGCCCCCGCCACCCCCAACGTGATCCGACGCCGCCGCGCCGACGCCCGGTGCCGAGCCGACCCCGGCCGAGGCGCCCCCGCAGCCCGCGGCACCCGAGCCGTACCGCGCGCCCCACCCGCCAGCTCGTCCGGCCCCGGCACCCGCATCGACGTATGCGTGTCCCGGTTGGAGTCCGGCGCAGCCCCCGGTACCAACGGCACGGCCCCCCGCCGCGCCCGCGAGGCCGGCGCCGTCGGTTCCGCCGTCTCGCCCGCCTCGGGGGCGTCCTCCGCCGACTCCCCGTCCGGTTCGTCGACGTCCAGCGGCGGCATCCCCGCCAGCAAGGGCAGCTGCTCCCGCAGCCGCGCCCCCAGCTCGGACGCCCGCAACCGCGACGCCGGCGCCTTGGCCAGGCACTGCACGAGCAGCTGCCACAGCTCCTCGGGGATACCGGGGAGCGGTACGACGGTCTCCGTCACGTGCCGCCGCAGTACCGCACCGGGATGCCCGCCCCCGAAGGGCGTGAACCCGGCGAGGAGCTCGTACAGCACCGTCGCCAAGGCGTAGATGTCGACGGCGGCCCGCGGCGGCAGCCCCTCGATGATCTCGGGGGCGAGATAGTCCGGCGTGCCGATGATCTTCGTGGCCCGGGTCCGCCGCGGCGAGTCGATGAGTTTGGCCACACCGAAGTCCGTGAGCAGCGCGGGGTGCGAGCCCCCCGGGCCCAGCGGACCCTGCATGTCCAGCAGCACGTTCTCCGGCTTCACGTCCCGGTGCACGACCCCGGCCGCGTGCGCCGCCGCCAGCCCGTCCGCGACGTCGGCCACGATCGCGACCGCGGCCTCGGGCGCCAGCCGCCGTTCCCGGTCGAGCCGGGTGCGCAGATCCGTGCCCCGCACGAGGTCCATGACGAGCGCGAGGTCATTGCCGTCGACGACGAGGTCCCGTACCGCCACGACATGCGGGTGATCGAGCCCGAGCAGAGCCGTGCGCTCCTGTACGAAGCGGCCCACCAGCTCCTGGTCGGACGCGAGGTCCTCGCGCAGCAGCTTGATGGCGACGGGCCCCTCAGGTCCCTCGCCGAGCCACACCGTGCCGGCGCTGCCCCGCCCCAGAATCTGGTGGGCGGTGTACCGGCTGCCGATCTTCCGTGCCAAGACTGCTCCTACTGACGCGTGTTGCCGCTAAAAGTACGCGTCCGAAGAGCCAACCTTCACTCCGGAGACGGAAATCACCCGTCAGATGTCGACAAATCCCCAGAGTCGCGAGGGAACCGCGAGTGATTCACCGGGAATCAAAAGGGAATCGGCGGGAGCTAATTACCGGAACCGCCGAGATCCCCGATCCACTTGGTGGCGGTGTTGAACCCGTCCTTCAGCACACCCCAGTACCCCTTGGTCGTCCCGATCCAATGCTGGAGCGGGCTGAACTCCCAGACCAGCCAGCCGGCGACGAACAGGATGACGATCGTGAACAGGCAGCCCTTGAGGCAGCCGAGTCCCGGGATCTTCATCGGGTTGGCGCTGCGCTGCCGCGGCTCGCGCGACTGCCGGGGCGCCGGCGCCTCGGGCTGCTGCGGCGGGGGCGCGTACCGCTGAGGCTGCGGCTGCTGCTGGGGCGCGGGGGCGTACCCCTGCGGCTGCTGCTGCCGCTGGCGGCGCTGCTGGCGCTGTGGCTGTTGCTGCTGGGGCGCGTACTGCTGTGGCTGCTGGGGCGCGTACTGCTGCGGCTGTTGCTGCTGCTGATACCCGTATCCCGGCGGCGGCTGCTGGCCCTGCGGCGGGCGCTGCTGTTGCTGGGGCCGCGCGACCTGTCGCTGGGGACGGCGGCGCAGCGGGTCCTGGTCGGGGTCGAGGTACTGGACCTGGGTCTGCTCGTTGCGGTCCCGGGCCGCGCGCAGCTGGTTCTGCCAGGGGTGCGGGTCCTCGCCCTGCCCCGGCTGCCCGGGCTGTCCCGGCTGTCCGCCCGGCTGGTGCTGGGGCACCGGCGGCATGACGGCGGTCGGGTCGGCCGCGCCGCGGTGCGGCAGTACGGCGGTGGGGTCGGCGGCACCGGGCATGCCGGGGGCTCCGGTGTGCGGCAGGACACTGGTCGCGCCGTTCGGGTCGTACGCCCCCGGGGCGCCGTGCGGCAGCACCTGCGTGGGGTCGGCCGCACCGGGTACGCCCGGCACCGCGGCCGGCGCCGGGTCGGGGGCGAGCAGCGCGCCCACACCCTCCGCGGCGGCGATCTGCGCGGAGTTGGCGTGCACACCGATGCCCTGGGCGACGGTGCGCAGCCCGCGGGCGAGGTTCTCGGCGCTGGGCCGCTCGTCCGGGTTCTTGCGCAGGCAGCGCTCTATGACGGTCCACAGGGGGTCCGGGACCGTGGAGGGGCGGCGCGGCTCGGCGCTCAGATGCTGGTGCAGCACTTCGAGGGCGGACTCGCCGGCGAACGGGGGACGCCCGGTGACCAGCTCGTACAGCAGGATGCCCGCGCCGTAGATGTCGACGGCGGACGTCTGCGGGCGTCCCTCGGCGGACTCCGGCGCGACATACGCGGGCGTGCCGACGAACTCATGGGTCCGGGTGAGGCCCGGGGAGTCGGCGAGCCGGGCGATGCCGAAGTCGGTGAGCATCGGGTGCATCTGGCCGCCGTCCTGCTTGAGCAGGACGTTCGCGGGCTTCAGGTCGCGGTGCACGACGCCGTCGGCGTGGCTGGCGGCGAGCGCGTCGGCGACCTGGGCGGTGAGCAGGGCGGCGGCGACGGGCGAGAACGGGCCGTTCTCGCGCAGGTAGCGGTGGAGGTCGGGGCCGTCGACCAGGTCCATGACCAGGGCGAGCAGGTCGCCCTCGACGACGAGGTCCCGTACCCGCACGATGTTCGGGTGGGTCAGGCGCAGCAGGACGGAGCGCTCCCGGAGGAACCGCATCACGATGTCCGCGTCGTTGGCGAGCTCTTCCTTGAGGACCTTGATCGCCACGGTTTCGCCGGGCTGGCCGGCGACGGCCGCCTCGGCGCCCGCGGTCTCCCTCTGGCGGGCTCGCCAGACGGTGCCTGTGGCGCCGCGCCCAAGCGGCTCCTCAAGGAGGTACTTGCTCCCTACCGGCCGCACGTCATGCGCTCCCTGTTGCTTGCTTGCCTGGTCCGTCCGCCGTCGTCAACGTGCTGCGGCGGTTTCCGCCCCACTGTAGTGCCGAGACACCTGGCACCGGACTGTCGTCTTCCTGTGCTTTCCACTGCTTCCCATAAGCGCCTGTGCTTCGCATAAGCGCTTACGTACGCGTTCCCGTTCATGTTCGATGGAAAGACGCTCGCATTCGGCTGTTGGTTGCCGAACGGCGCCCGCGGGGGCGACGTGACCGATCTCAAGCGGGCACCGGTCGGGCACTGGTCAGGCACTTTTGCGGGCAGAGCCGACCAATCAAGATCACTTGCCGGTGGGTGGCGGGCGTGTTGTCAGTGACAGGTGCGAGGATGCCTTCAGTACTGGCCGACGTGCCCGTGTGCGGTGGGGGAATCTGCGGTGGGGGGACCGCGGCACAGCCTCGCTCTCCTCGCGGGTGCCTGCGCGGAAGGGACCGCTGGCGGCGATGCAGATCCGGCTGACCGTCGTAGACCCGCTTGGCTCGCCCTCGGAGCCGCGGGGGCGAGCCGCGGCCTGCGATGTGCTGGTCACCGCTCCCGCCGGGACGGCGTTGGCAGCGGTGGCGGCGGGTCTGGCCTCGGCGGTCGGCGGTGAGGGCGCGGGCCAGCACGACCGCGGTCGCGAGCTCGGCGGAGGTCCCGTCGTGCTGTACGCGGGCGCCGAGCGCCTCGACGGCCAGCGCTGCACGCTGGGCGAGCCGCCCCTGACGGACGGCGCCGTGCTGTCCCTGGGCTCCCCCGCCGAACCCGGTCCCGACGTGGACGGGGTCGCGGCCCGGCTCCATGTCGTCGCGGGCCCCGACGCGGGCGGCGTCCATCTGCTGCACGGCGGCCGGATCGACATCGGCCGCTCCGCCGACGCGGACGTCCCGTTGGACGACCCCGACGTCTCCCGCCTGCACTGCGCGGTCACGGTCACTCCCGAGGGCCGCGTCTCGGTCGCCGACCTGGGCTCCACGAACGGCACGACGCTGGACGGCACCCCCGTCGGCACCCGCCCGGTCCGCTTCGGGCAGGGCGCGCTCCTGCGCGTCGGCGAGTCCGCCCTGCGACTGGCTCCGCCCGGTGGCGCGGATCCGGTGGGCACGACACCCGACGGGGAGGGCCACGTCAGGGTCACCACCCCGACCGGTACGGCCACCCGCCCGAAGCCGCCCACCGGCCCCGGCCCCGGCCCCGCGTCGTCCTCCACCGCTCCCGCTGCCCCCTCCGGTCCTTCCGCTCCTGTCGTGCCCCACGCGCGCGTGGGGGGTGCCTCCGGTGCCGGCGCGCTGCCCGTGCCGCCCGTCGGTGACACACATCACGGCTTCGGATCTGCGGAGTGGGGAGCCGCGGGTGGCGTCCCCGGAGCGCAGGAGCACGGCCCGGTCGTGCCGGAGCAGGGCCGGGCGCCCCGGATCGAGAGCAGGCCCGCGCAGCCGTCCGGCCCCGACACGTCGGCGGGCGGAGCCACACCCCGAGCCGCGGCCGGCCCCGAGCCGGGCACCCGTAAAGGCACCCCCACGCGGGGCACCGACGTACCGCCCGGCGTGCGCAAGCGGGGCGGGTTCGGCGCGTGGGCGCGTCGGCTGGCCGGCGGCCGGGGCGAGCTGCCGGGCACCGGACCGGGGGATCCGTACGACACGGACGGGGATGACGGGGCGGCGGAGTTCCCGGCGGCCTTCCTGCCCACGCAGGCCCCGGAGAGCTGGCCCGATCCCGCGACGCTGCTGCTCACCGCGCTGGGTCCGGGGCCCCGGCTGTGGGAGCGCGGCCCGGGCCACCCGGAGACGCTGACGGTGCGGCTGGGCACGGCGGACCGGGCGGCGCCCGACGGTTCGGGGCTGGTACCGGCGGTGCCGGTGACCGCGGGCCTGCGGGAGGTCGGCTCACTGGGCCTGGCGGGGCCGCGGGCGCGGCTGGCCGGGCTGGCCCGCTCGGTGATCGCCCAGCTCGCCGCGCTGCACTCCCCCGACGCCCTCGACATCGTCCTGATCAGCGCGGACCGCTCCCGCACGGTGGAGGAGCGCACCGCCGAGTGGTCCTGGCTCGGCTGGCTCCCGCATCTGCGCCCCACCCACGGCCAGGACTGCCGTCTCCTCCTCGCCTACGACCGTGAACAGGCGACGGCCCGCACGGACGAGCTCGTGCGCCGCCTGGAGGACCTGCTGACGGAAACGGGCGGCGCCCGGCGTGCGTACGACAAGGGCGATCGCGTCCCCGTGGACGCGCGGGGCGGCGCACGGCGCCCGACCTGGGCCCGCGACGAGGACCCGACAGGCGCGGACCGGGACTTCGAGGGGCCGTTCACCGTGCTCGTCGTGGACGGGGACCCCGGAGGCGCCGACGTTCGGGAGGCGGTGCTGCGGCTGACGCACGAGGGCGCGCGGGCAGGCATACATGTGGTGTGTCTGGCCGAGACCGTGTCCGCGTCGCCCGCGTCCCCGGTGACGGAGACGTACGAGGCGGCCTGCGAGGCGTCACCGGCGTTCCGGGAGTGCGGAGCGGTCGCGCTGCTCAGCGGGGACGTGGCGACGGCGTTGCGGCTGATGCGGGTGGGATCCGACGGGCCCGTGGGGCACGGCACGGTCGCCGCGGTGGACGCGGTGTCACCGGCGTGGGCGGAGCGTTTCGCACGCGCTCTCGCCCCCCTCCGTACGGACGGGGCGCACGCCGACCGCCACGCGCGCGTGTCCGCGCCGCTCCCTCAAGCGGCCCGTCTCCTGGACGAGTTGGGACTGGCCCGGGCCACCCCTGCGTCGCTCATGGCCCGTTGGGCGGACGCGGCGGACGACACGGAGGCGCTCGGCGGCCGCGGCCGGGCCGTCCTCGGCGCCGGGCCGCGCGGCCCGGTCGCCGTGGACCTCCCCGCCGAGGGCCCGCACCTGCTGATCGAGGGCCCGCCCGGCAGCGGTCGCACGGAGCTGCTCCGCGCTATCGCCGCGTCCCTGGCCGCCGCGGAGCGCCCCGACCGGCTCGGGATCGTGCTGATGGACGGTCGGGACAGCACCGGGGGCCACGGCGCGGGCCAAGGAGCGGAGGGGCTGCGGGTCTGTACGGATCTGCCCCATGTCACCACCCACCTCACCGCCAACGACCCCGTAAGGATGCGGGAGTTCGCCCAGTCGCTCAGCGCCGAGCTGAAGCGGCGGGCCGAGCTCCTGGGCCGGCTCGGCTTCGCGGAGTGGCACACGCGCGGCGAGGTGTCGGGCCGGATGGTCGCCCAGCGCACGCCCAAACCCACCCCGGGAGCGAAGCCCGGCCCGGCCTCTCCCCCCGCCTCCGGCGCCGCGGATCTCGACGCGCCCCCCAGTTCGACCCTGCGGCTGCGCCCGGCGGCTGCCCGCGAACGGACGGATCCGGGCCCCCCGTTGGCCCGTCTCGTCGTCATCATCGACGACCTGGACGCACTGCTCTCCCCCGCGCTGGGTTCCCCGGGACGGCCGGCGGCCGGTTCGGTCGTACGGGCTCTGGAGGCCGTCGCCCGCGAGGGTGACCGCCTCGGTGTGCACCTGGTGGCGGCCGCCGCGGACGACGGCCGCACGGCGACCACCGAACTGGGCCGCGCCGCCTCGCTCCGTATCTCCCTCGACCCGGTGTCCCCCGGTGCGGACGAACCCGCCCCCGGCCGGGGCCGCCTGTCCACTCCCGACGGTCGACTCACGCCCTTCCAGGCCGGCCGGGTCACGGGCCGCATCCCCCGCACGGCCACCCTCCGCCCCACGGTCGTCCCCCTCGAATGGCACCGCATGGGCGACCCCCCGGCCCGCCGCCCCGTCCGCGAACTCGGCAACGGCCCCACGGACCTGGCCCTGCTGGCCAGCGCGCTGGAGCGGGCGGCGAGGTCGGTGGCCGCGGTGGAGATGCCGTCGTTGCTGTAGGTCTTCGACGGACGTACGCCACACTCGGCCGTCATGAGTGACGTGAGTGACTGGTATCTGCAGCGGGAGTACGGGGTCCGGTTCGAGTGGGGGGCCGGTGGGGCGGAGCGGGTCGCGGATGGGGTCGGTTGTCTCGTGGTGGTGGACGTTTTGTCGTTCACCACGTCCGTGAACGTCGCCGTCGAGGCGGGGACCCGGGTCCACCCCTATGCCTGGCGGGACGAGACGGCGTCCGTCTTCGCCAGGGACAACGCCGCGGAACTGGCCGTCGGACGGCGGGCGGTCACCCCGGCCTCTCCCTGGTCGCTGTCCCCCGCCGCGCTCCGGCGGGCCCCGTTCACCCCCCGGCTCGTCCTCCCCTCGCCGAACGGATCCGCCATCGCCGCGGCGGCGGGCGGATCGACCGTGGTCGCGGGCTGTCTGCGCAACGCGTCGGCCGTCGGCCGATGGCTGACGCTCCATGGCTACGGAACCCTGGAACGGCCCCTCGCCGTGATCGCCGCGGGCGAGCGCTGGCCGGACGGCAGCCTGCGGCCCGGGCTGGAGGACCTGATGGGGGCCGGAGCGGTCATCGCCGCGCTCCTGGCGACGGGCGGCGCCGGACCGCTGTCGCCCGAGGCCGCCGCCGCACGGACCGCCTACACCGGGACCCCCGACGCGGCCGGCGCCGTGGCCGCCTGTTCCTCCGCCCTGGAACTGGCCCGGAGCGGCTTCGCCGACGACGTGGCGATCGCGGTCGAGGCGGACGCGAGTACGACCGTGCCCGTTCTCACCGACGGCGCCTTCACCGCGGGCACCCGCACCGACGGCAGCCCCTTCGACGGCGCTGTCCACACCGGCCCCGTCCACCTCACTCCGCCCGCCTGACCCGCCGTCACCCGGCTTTCGACTCCTCCTTGCGCCACTTTCACCGCCGGAGCGCCTGCGCCGCACAGAGTCCGCACCGCGTTCGCACAGCCGCCCACGTCACGACCCAATCACGATCACCCACTTGACAGCGCAGGCGCTCTTGCCGCCCTCGATGCCCCGGGCGTAGACCAGAGCGCACGGGACAGCGCCGGACGTTCGACGAGGAACGAGAACGGGGCAGTGATGCACAGAGCTCTTCGTACACACAGGTCGGCCAGTCACTCGACGCACAGGTCACGCAGAGCCGCACAGAACCGCAGGTCACCCAGGGCCGCACAGGCCGCCGCAGCCGCCGTCGTCGTCGCGCTCGCCCTCACCGCGTGTGGTGGTGGCAGCAAGGACAAGAAGGAAAACGGCGGTACGAGCAGTGCCAGTGCGAGCGGCGACACCGTCACCCTCCCCAAGCTCAACGGCGAGAGCCTCGAAGTCGCCGCCGTCTGGACCGGCGAGGAGCAGAAGAACTTCAAGACGGTCCTCGCGGAGTTCGAGAAGCGCACCGGCGCGAAGGTGACCTTCGTGGCGGCCCAGGACCCGATCATCAACTTCCTCGGTTCGAAGATCGCGGGCGGCCAGCCGCCGGACGTCGCGCTGCTCCCGCAGCCCGGCGCCATCAAACAGGCCGTCGACAAGAAGTGGGCCAAACCCCTCGGCCCCGAGGCCGTGGCCGAACTCGCCAAGAACTACTCGCAGGGCTGGCAGGACATCGGCAAGGTGGGCGGCAAGCAGTACGGCGTGTACTACAAGGCCGCCAACAAGTCGCTGATCTGGTACAACGCCAAGGTCTTCGAGAACGCGGGCGCGAAGGAGCCCAAGACCTGGCAGGAGCTGCTGACCACCGCGCAGACGGTCTACGACTCCGGTGTCACCCCGTTCTCCGTCGGCGGCGCCGACGGCTGGACCCTCACCGACTGGTTCGAGAACGTGTATCTCTCCCAGGCGGGCCCGGAGAAGTACGACCAGCTGAGCCAGCACAAGATCAAGTGGACGGATCCGTCCGTCAAGCAGGCCCTCACCACCCTCGCCGGGATCTGGGGCAAGAAGAACTACGTGGCGGGCGGCGCGAACGGCGCCCTGCAGACGGAGTTCCCCAACTCGGTCACCCAGACCTTCACCGGCGGCGACCAGCCCAAGGCGGGCATGGTCTTCGAGGGCGACTTCGCACAGGTCAACATCGGCGAGACCAAGGCCAAGGTGGGCACGGACGCGAAGGTGTTCCCGTTCCCGGCCGTGGGCAGCGCGGCGCCCGTGGTGTCCGGCGGCGACGCGGCCGTCATCCTGAAGGACTCCAAGGCGGCGCAGGCACTGGCCACCTTCCTGGCCTCCCCGGACGCGGCGACGATCCAGGCGAAGCTGGGCGGCTACCTCTCCCCCAACAAGAACGTGCCGAACTCGGCGTACCCGAACGCGGTGCAGCAGAAGATCGCCAAGTCCCTGATCGCGTCGGGCGACGACTTCCGCTTCGACATGTCCGACCAGGCCCCGCAGGCCTTCGGCGGCACGCCCGGCAAGGGTGAGTGGAAGGACCTCCAGGACTTCCTGAAGAACCCGACCGACGTCGCCGGCACCCAGGCGACGCTGGAGAAGGACGCGGCGGCGGCGTACGGCAGCGGAAGCTGATCCGGCGATGACGTCGGCAACGGCCGGAGGAACCTCACCGGTTCCTCCGGCCCGAACGCGCAAGAGCGTGACCGGCACGCGCAGGACCGTGGCGGTGCTGTTCCTGCTGCCCTGTCTCGTGCTGCTCGGCGCGCTCGTGGTCTACCCGATCGGGTACTCGCTGATCCGCAGCTTCCTCAACCAGTCCGGCGACGGTTTCGCCGGGGTCGACAACTACAAGGCGCTGTTCACCGACGACGGCATCCGTACCGCCCTCAAGAACAACGTCATCTGGGTCGTGTTCGCGCCCACCGTCGCGACCGCGCTCGGTCTCGTCTTCGCGGTCCTCACCGAACGGGTCCGCTGGGGCACGGCGTTCAAGCTGGTCGTCTTCATGCCGATGGCGATCTCGATGCTCGCCGCGGGGATCATCTTCCGGCTGGTGTACGACCAGGACCCGAACAAGGGGGTCGCGAACGCGGTCTGGGTGGGGGTGCACGACACCTTCGCCGAGTCGTCGGCGTTCCCGAACGCCCACCCGGGACGGCAGTCGCCGCTCCGGCCGGAGAAGGGCGGGTTCCTCACCCAACAGGCCGTGCACGCCGGGCAGTCCGTCACCCTTCCGCTCGTCGGGGTCGCCCCGGACAAGATGCCGAGCGGCGCGAAGAATGCCGTACAGGCACCGTCCGAGCCCGGCAAGGTCACCGGCACCGCCTGGCAGGACTTCACCCGGGGCAAGGGCGTCGGCAGGCTCGGCCAGGTCGACCCGGGCGAACTCGGCTACGCGGGGATGAAGATCGAGGCGGTGAAGGACGGCAAGGTCGTCGATTCGGCGAAGGTGCGGGGGGACGGCACCTTCACGCTCTCCGACAATGCCGACGGGGCTCAGCTCCGGCTCCCGGCGAGCAACTTCCGCGAGCCGTACAACGGCGTCGACTGGCTCGGCCCGTCGCTCGTCACCCCGGCCGTGATCGGAGCGTACGTATGGATGTGGGCCGGCTTCGCCATGGTGCTCATCGCGGCGGGGCTCGCCGGCGTGCCGCGTGAACTCCTCGAAGCGGCGCGGGTGGACGGGGCCAACGAGTGGCAGGTGTTCCGAAGGGTCACCGTGCCACTGCTCGCGCCCGTCCTCGCCGTCGTCCTGGTCACGCTGATGATCAACGTGCTGAAGGTCTTCGACCTGGTCTTCATCATCCCGCCCGGCTCGTCCCAGGACGACGCGAACGTGCTGGCCCTGGAGCTGTACCGGAAGGGCTTCTCCGAGGACCAGCCGGGCATCGCCAGCGCGATCGCCGTGTTCCTGCTGCTGCTCGTGATCCCGGTGGTGTGGTTCAACGTGCGTCGTCTGCGACGGGAGGTACGGCGATGACCCCCCAGGTCGGCGGTCTGACGAAGACCGCGCCCCTCACCGGCGTCAAGGCCGGGCAGTCGCTCGGCTCCCGGCTCGCGAGCGGTGTCAGCGGCGGGATCGTCCGGGTCTTCCTCCTCCTCGTCGGCCTGTTCTGGCTGGTGCCGACGATCGGGCTGCTGCTGTCCTCGCTGCGCACACCGGAGGACATGAGCGCGTCCGGCTGGTGGAAGGTCTTCAGCGAGCCCTCCCAGCTCACCGTGGACAGTTACCAGAAGCTCCTGGAGAACGGCGACATCACCGGGTCGCTGGGGAACACGGTGCTGATCACCGTCCCGGCGACCGTCCTCGTCGTCGTCATCGGCGCGCTCGCGGGCTACGCCTTCGCCTGGATGGAGTTCCCGGGCCGCGACTGGTGGTTCCTGGCGGTGGTCGGTCTGCTGGTCGTCCCCGTGCAGGTGGCGCTGATCCCGATCGCCGAGCTCTTCGGCAAGATCGGCATCTTCGGCACGATCTTCGGGGTGATCCTCTTCCACGTGGGCTTCGGTCTGCCCTTCGCGGTGTTCCTGCTGCGGAACTTCTTCGCGGAGATCCCCCGGGAGCTGCTGGAGGCGGCCCGGCTCGACGGCGCGGGTGAACTGCGCCTGTTCCTGCAGGTCGTGATGCCGCTCGGCGGTCCCGCGATCGCCTCGCTCGGCATCTTCCAGTTCCTGTGGGTGTGGAACGACATGCTGGTCGCGCTGGTGTTCTCCAACTCGGGCAGCCAGCCGATCACGGTCGCACTCCAGACGCAGGTACGCCAGTTCGGCAACAACATCGACGTGCTGGCGCCCGGCGCCTTCATCTCGATGGTCATCCCGCTGGCCGTGTTCTTCGCGTTCCAACGTCAGTTCGTGTCCGGGGTGATGGCGGGCGCGGTGAAGTAGCCGGACAAATAACCACATCGGGGGCGAGCTGGACACCGGCTCGCCCCTCGGCGTTCACCCGGAATCCCCCGTATGCCACATCTGGCGTAACCAAGTCACTCCTTCGGCCGTTGCCGGGCAGTATGCCCGCGCCGACCCATGGATGTCCCTTGCCCAGGTTCAGTGTCATCGTCCCCGCGTACAAGGTTCAGGCGTACCTGCACGAATGCCTCGAATCCGTGCTGGAGCAGTCCTATCCGGACCTCGAACTGATCGCCGTCGACGACTGCTCGCCCGACGCCTGCGGCGCGATCATCGACGAGTTCGCCGCCCGTGACTCCCGGGTCCGCCCCGTCCGCCTGCCGGGGAACGTGGGCCTCGGCCGCGCCCGCAACGCGGGGCTCGAACACGCCACCGGCGACTACCTGGTCTTCCTCGACGGCGACGACACCCTCACCCCGGACTCCCTGCGCGCGATCGCCGACCGGCTGAAGGAGACCGCCGAACCGGACGTCCTCGTCTACGACTACGCGCGCACCTACTGGAACGGGGACGTCGTCCGCAACCACTTCGCAGAGCAGCTCAGCCAGCGAGGCCCCGCGCCCTTCCGGCTCGACGACCGGCCGGGGCTGCTCAGGGTCCTGATGGTGGTGTGGAACAAGGCGTACCGCAGGGAGTTCGTCGAGCGCGAGGGTCTGTCCTTCCCGCCCGGCTACTACGAGGACACCCCCTGGACCTACCCGGCGCTGATCTCCGCCGAGACGATCGCCACCCTCGACCGGGTCTGTGTGCACTACCGCCAGCGCCGGCAGGGCAACATCCTCGGCACCAGCAGCCGCAAGCACTTCGACATCTTCGAGCAGTACGACCGTGTCTTCGCGCATCTCGACGCGCACCCGGAGCTGGCACGCTGGCGTCCGGTCCTGTTCCGCCGCATGGTCGACCACCTCTCCACGGTCTTCACCAAGCGGGGGCGGCTGCCGCGCGGCAGCCGCGCCGAGTTCCTGCGCAAGGCCCGCAGCCACTACCGCCGTTACCGCGCCCCGGGCGCCCCCGTCCGCCCCCGCACCCGCCTGCGGCACGCCCTGGTCCGGCTCGGCAACCACCGCACGTACCGCCTGCTCGGCCTGGCCACGAGTACCCACAAGAAGGCCCTGCGCGGCGTCAAGGGACTGCTGCGCAAGGTCCGCGGCGGCGCCCTCCAGTTCCACTACCGCGTCCAGCTCCGCCTGCCGCTGCGCGCCGACCGCGCCGTCTTCTCCAGCTACTGGGGGCGCGGCCACGGCTGCAACCCGGGCGCCCTGGAGTCCGCGTTCCGCGAGCTCGCCCCGCACATCCGTACGGCGTGGATCGCGCACCCCGAGCACCACCACACGATCCCGGCCTCGACGCGCCGCCTGCGGCCCGGTACGACGGCGTACTGGACGGCGCTCGCCCGCTCCAAGTACCTCGTCAACAACGTCAACTTCGACCGCCGGCTGGTCAAGCGCCCCGGCCAGATCATGATCCAGACCCAGCACGGCACCCCGCTCAAGTACATGGGCCTCGACCTCCAGGACCGCCCGGCGGCAGCACGTGACACCGACTTCGCCGAGCTGCTGCGCAGCGCCGACAAGTGGGACTACTGCCTGTCGGGCAACCGCCACTCCACCCTGATCTGGGAGCGCGTCTTCCCCGCCGCGTACACGACGCTGGAGTACGGCCTCCCCCGCAACGACGTGTTCCAGCGGGCGACCTCGACGGACGTCACCCGGCTGCGCCAGTCCCTCGGCATTCCCGAGGGCACGGTCGCCGTCCTGTACGCGCCGACCTACCGCGACTACCGCCGCACCCAGCGCCTCGCCCTCGACCTGGAGCGCGTCCTGCGCCGGCTCGGCCCCCGGTTCGTCGTCCTGACCCGCGCCCACCACTCGTACGCCGCCGCGCTGAGCACCCGCTCCGGGGCCCGGCTCATCGACGTCTCCGACCACCCGAGCATCGAGAACCTCTGCCTGGCCTCGGACGCGCTGGTCACCGACTACTCCTCCCTGATGTTCGACTACGCGGTCCTGGACCGGCCGATCGTGATCCACGCGGACGACTGGGAGGCGTACCAGGCCTCCCGGGGCACCTATTTCGACCTGCGGGACTTCCCGCCGGGAGCGGTCGCGCGCAGCGAGGACGAGCTGATCGACATCTTCGCGACCGGCCACTGGCGCGGTTCCCGTTCGACCCAGCTGCGGACCGCGTTCCGCGAGCGGTTCTGCCCGTACGAGGACGGGCGCGCCGCCGAGCGGGTCGTACGCCATGTCGTGCTGGGCGAGAGCGCCGGGCTGCCGCGGGTGCTGCCGCCCGCGCAGCGCCACCCGGTCCCGTCAGCCGCCGCCCGCACCCGGACTCCCCTGGCCACCGTGCCCGCGCCCGCCACCCCCGTCACCGTCGCCGAGACCCTCTGAACCGGAGCAGGCATGCCCTCCAGCCCCTCCCGGCCCACACCGACGCGACCCGTCACCTGGCGCCCCGCCGGGCGGCCCGGGCGCCGACACCCACCGGCACCCCAGCAGTAGCCCAAGAAGCAGCCAGAGAAGTAAGCAGAGAAAGAGCAGAATGCCCCGCTTCAGCATCATCGTCCCCACTCATGGAGTCGCCGGGCGGCTGGCCCTCGCACTGGACTCGGTCCTCGACCAGTCCTTCGGAGACTTCGAGCTGATCCCGGTCTGCGACGGGCCGGACTCCCCGGCGGGCGAGGTCGCCGCCGGGTACGCCGCGCGGGACTCCCGGGTCGCCCCGGTCCACTCGCCCCCCGCGGACGGACTGAGCGGGGCGCGCAACACCGGGACCGGGGCGGCGGGCGGCACGTATCTGCTCTTCCTCGACGGCGACGACGTCCTGGTGCCGGGCGCGCTGGCCGCCCTGGACCACAGACTCCAGGAGGGGCCCGAGGAGGTGGACGTCCTCTACTTCGGGCACGAACGCATCCACTGGTGGGACGTCGAGACCAGCGCACCGTCGCTCCCGAAGACCCCGGAGGGGGTGTTCACCCCGGACCGGGCGCCGCGGCTGACCGGGGCGGGCCTTCCGGCGTGGAGCGCGGCCTACCGCCGGGCGTTCCTGCGGGAGCGGCGCCTCGCCTTCCCCCCGGGGCACTTCACGGATCTCGGCTGGGGCGGCCTGGTGACGGTCGCCGCCCGGCGGGTGGCGGTGCTGCGCCAGGTCGTCGTACGGCACCGGCTGCGGCGGCAGGGCAGCCGCTTGAACACGCCGGGCGAGCACCAGTTCCAGCTCCTCGACCAGGTCGACCTGGTGCTGAGGCGGGCGGCCGAGGAGGAGCTGTCCGTGGAGCGGTCGCGGGCGCTGTTCGGTGACCTCTTCGCGGCGGTGCTGAAGTCGGCCGCCCATCCGAAGCGGCTTCCGCTGCACCGGCGCCGGGCCTTCTTCCGGCGTGCGGGCCGCCTCTACCGGCGCCACCGGCCCGCCGGGTTCCGGCCGCCGCCGGGCCGGATCGGGGTGCAGTACCGGCTCCTGGCGGCCGGGGCGTACAGCGCGTTCCGCGCGCTGCGCGGCGTCAGCCGGCGGATGACGAGGACGGGGGTCCCCCCTGGTCGAGCGAAGTCGAGAGCTTGGGGGAAGCTGCCGCGCCCCCGCCGGCTGAGCGCCCGCGCACGGTACGCCGTGCAACTGCGCCTCCCCCTCGACGAGAACCTCGTCGTGTACTGCGCCTACTGGGGCCGCGGTTACGCCTGCAGCCCGGCCGCGATCCATGCCAAGGCCCTCGAACTCGCCCCGCATCTGCGCTCGGTGTTCCTGGTCGAGGCCGACGCGGTGGACCAGGTCCCGGACGGCCTGGAGTACGCGGTGATCGGCAGCCCGCGCGCCTGGGAGGTGCTGGCCCGTGCCAAGTACCTGGTCAACAACGCCAATTTCGCGGACGGGGTCGTCAAGCGGCCCGGCAGCGTGCACCTGCAGACCCAGCACGGCACGCCGCTGAAGACGATGGGCGTCGACCAGTCGACGTATCCGATCGTGGCCGCCGCGACCGGCAGCTTCGCCAAGCTGCTGGCCCGGATGGACCGCTGGGACTACAACCTCTCCTCCAACCGGCACTCCACCCAGATGTGGGAGCGGGCCTTCCCTGGCACGTACGAGGCCCTGGAGTACGGCTATCCGCGCAACGACGTCTACTACACGTCGACCGCCGAGGACGTGGCCCGCGTCCGCGCCCGGCTGGGCGTCCCCGAGGGCAGGACCGCCCTCCTCTACGCGCCCACACACCGCGACTACAGCACCGGCTTCGAGTCCCGGCTCGACCTGGAGGCCTTCTGCGAGGAGATCGGCGACGAGTTCGTCGTGCTCCTGCGCGCCCACTACTTCTACGACGAGGGCAGGGGCAGAAGCAGCGGCCGGATCATCGACGTGACCCGGCACCGGTCCTCGGAGGACGTCTGTCTGGCCGCCGACGCGCTGATCACGGACTACTCGTCGATCATGTTCGACTACGCCAACCTCGACCGCCCGATCGTCGTGTACGCGGACGACTGGGAGGTCTACCGGGAGACGCGGGGCGTCTACTTCGACCTGATGGAGGCACCGCCGGGCCCGGTGGTGCGCACCCCGGGGGAGCTCGCGGCGGCCTTCCGTGACCGCTCCTACGCGGACGACTCCTCGCGGGCCCTGCGGGCCGCGTTCCGTGAGCGCTTCTGCCAGTTCGACGACGGGCAGGCCGCCGAGCGGGTCGTCCGCAGGGTGCTGCTGGGCCTGCCGCCCGAGGCGATCCCCCCGGTGATCCCCCTCGCCGAGCGCCTTCCGGCCCCCGCCGCGTCCACCCTCGTAAGGAGCTGACGTGCCCCGCTTCAGCGTCATCGTCCCCGTCTTCAAGGTGCAGGGCTTTCTGCGCGAGTGCCTCGACTCGGTCCTGGACCAGTCGTACACCGACATCGAGGTGATCGCGGTCGACGACTGCTCGCCGGACGGCTGCGGCGCGATCCTCGACGAGTACGCGGCCCGCGAACCGCGCCTGCGGGTGCTGCACCTGCCGCAGAACGTGGGGCTCGGCCGCGCCCGCAACGCCGGAATGCCGTACGCGACGGGGGACTTCCTCTTCTTCCTCGACAGCGACGACACCCTCACGCCGGGCGCCCTGCGCGCCATGGCCGACCGCCTCGACGAGACGGCCGACCCCGATGTGCTGGTCTTCGACTACGCGCGCACCTACTGGTGGGGCGGTACGCGCCGCAACGTCCTCTCGCAGGTGCTGGCCGAGGGCGGCGACGGGTGCTTCACGGCCGCCGAACACCCGGAGATCCTCGACCTGTTGATGGTCGTGTGGAACAAGGTCTACCGCCGCGCGTTCGTCGAGCGGGAGGGCTTCACCTTCCCGCCCGGCTACTACGAGGACACCCCCTGGACCTTCCCGGTCCTGCTCAGCGCGGAGCGGATCGCCACCCTGGACCGGATCTGCCTGAACTACCGGCAGCGCCGCCAGGGCAACATCCTGTCCACCACCAGCCGCAAGCACTTCGACATCCACGACCAGTACGAGCGGGTCTTCGCCTTCGTCGACTCCCGCCCGCAGCTGTCGAGCTGGCGCCCCTTCCTGCACCGCAAGATGGGCGAGCACTGTCTGGACATCCTCGCCAAGCCGGACCGGCTGCCCGCGTCCGACAAGGGCGAGTTCTTCCGGCGTACGGCCGCCCTCTTCCGCAAGCACAAGGGCGGCGGTCCGGTGCCGCGCGAACTGCGCGTCCTTCAGGGCGGTTACGTGACCTACCTCGCCCGGCGCCAGTCCGGCCGGCTCGGCGAGGAACTCGGGCGGCGCGGGCTCCAGGTGCGCAGGGCGGCGGCCACCCGGGTCAAGAGCGGCTGGTCCGCGGCGTACGAGCACCGGCCGCTGGACCCGGACCTCGCGGTGTACTCGGCGTTCTCGCACCGCGGGGTGCTCGGCGACCCGGGCGCGATCTACCACGCGGCGCGCGTACTCGCCCCGCACGTCCGGGGGGTGTGGGTGGTGCGCGAGGACCAGGTGCCGCTGCTGCCGCCCGGCATCGAGTACGTCCTGCCGGACTCGCTCGGCTACCGCCGGGTCACCGCCCGCGCCACCTATCTGATCAACAACGTCAACTGGCCCGGCACCCTGGTCAAGCGCGCGGGCAGCGTCCATGTGCACACCCATCAGGGCACCCCGCTGAAGTACATGGGAGCCGACCTGCGCGACAAGCCCGTCGCCCGGCACGGCTTCGACGTGCCGCAGATGCTGCGCCGCGCCGACCGCTGGGACTACAGCCTCGTCGCCAACCGCCACTCCGAACTGGTCTGGGACCGCGCCTACCCCTGCCACTTCACCTCGCTGCGCACCGGCAGCCCCCGCAACGACGTCCTCGTACGGGCCCGGCCCGAGGACGGTGCGGCGGTCCGCGCCCGCCTCGGCATCCCGGCCGGCCATCGGGTGGTGCTGTACGCGCCCACGCGCCGCGACTACGTCCGCGGCGGGCTCGTCGACCGGATCGACCTCGCCCGGTTCGCCGACGACCTCGGCGAGGGCCACACCCTCCTCGTACGGCTGCACCCCTCGCTCACGGACGGCCCCTCGCGCGGGATGGGCCTGTCCGAGCTGCACCGGCGCGGGGTCGTGCTCGACGCGACCGACGAGCCGCACGTCGAGGACCTCATGCTCGCCTCCGACGTGCTGGTCACCGACTACTCGGCCCTGATGTTCGACTACGCCAACCTGGACCGGCCGATCGTGATCCACGCGGACGACTGGGGGGCGTACGCCGCGAGCCGGGGCGCGTATTTCGACATCACGGCCGACGCGCCGGGCCATGTGACCGGCTCCTACCGGGAGTTGGCGTGGATGTTCGCGTCCGGGTCCTGGCGGGACGAGGAGTCGGCGCGGCTGCGGGCCGGGTTCCGGGCGCGGTTCTGCGCGTTCGACGACGGACGGGCCGCCGAGCGGGTGGTACGGACGCTGATGCTCGGCGAGCGCGTCGAGCACCCGGTGCCGGTGGCAGTGGCAGTGGCGGTGGTGCCCGCGCAGGCGGGACACGACGTCCTCACGTCGTCGTGAGCGCCCTCATGACCGCCCTCGGCCCGTTCGTGAAGCCGCGACCGCCCCGGTTCTGGGTGGTCGTCCTGGCCGTCGTGTTCGCCCTGCTCCAGCTCGCGAACGTCACCGGCCGCGACACCCCCGACACCAAGAACTACCTCTCGTACGCCCTGAGTCTGCGCGGCGCGAGCAAACACGAGGCGGCCGCGGCCACCATCGACTACGCCTGCGCCGGCCGGGCGTCCGTCGCGCGCCGTGACCAGAGCGTCAACGTCGTCCACTTCCGCGAGCCGAGCCCGGCCGGGCAGGTCGTCGAGGAGTGCCGGCGCGATCAGTGGGGGTGGGTTTCGAAGCGGCTGAGCGCCGGGCAGACGGCGGGCCACACCGTGCCGTTCATGCCGCCGCGCTTCATACGGATCTTCGAGACGCGCCCCGGCTACCCGGTCTTCCTGGTCCCCTTCATCACCGTCCTCGGTGTGAAGTGGGGCCTGTGGACGTCGAGTGTCCTCATCACGGTCACCGGGGGCGTACTCGCCTTCCTGGTGCTGCGCACCCTGCGCGCCCCCGCCGTCGCGGCGCTGACCGGACAGGCCCTCTTCTACGTCCTGCCGTGCGGCACGACCGCCATGCGGCCCATGACCGAGGGCCTGATGCTGACCCTGACGCTGGCCGCGCTGTGGGGCTGCGCACTCGCTCTGGAGGGCCGGACGCGGGCCGCGACCGCGCTGGTCGGCGGGTCCCTGGCCGCGCTCTTCGCCGTCAAGCACTCGCAGGCCCTGTTCCTCGGGCTGTGTCTGGTGGGCGCCTGTGCGGTGCTCGGCATCCGGCGCGGAGGGGTCCGGCAACCGCTGCGCAGGCTCGCGCGACCGCTGCGGGAGGTGGGGGTGGTGGCGGCCTGCGGGGTGGCCGTCACCCTGCTCGCGGCGAAGGTGCTGGGCTACCCGTCCGAGTCGGAGTCCCTCCAGGACCTGCTCACGGCCCATTTCTCCCGGCCCGACCGCAGCCGCCCTTGGCCGGATTTCCTGGACCTGGAGGTCAACTTCTGGGTGGAGTGGCTGCGCCGCGAGCTCTGGGAGCCGTTCTTCCTGACGGCCCTGCTGGCCGGGGCCTGGGGCGCGCTGCGGCAGCGTCCGGCCTTCGGGGTGTTCCTGGTCGCGGGCGCGCTCACCGGCGTCCTCAACCAGGCCGCACACCCCGACATCAACATCTACGGCGACCGGCTGATCGTGCTGGCGTGGGTGCTGCCGGTGGTCGGACTTCCGCTGCTGCTGGAACAGGTCGTACGGCCGCGGGTGCGGGGTCTCGACACGGTGCCGGGCCCGCTTCGGGCGGACGCGGGGCCGAACACCGCAAGGGACGCCGGGATGGGCGCCGGGGTGGACGCCGGAGTCGCTCGATGAGGTGAAGTTCGGCAAAGCCGTTGGCTTCGGTGGGCATATACGACAAATGATCCGAACAGCTCAGAGCGAGGTCGACCTCCTGGTCCGGCGGACCGCCCGCGGCGCGACCGCGCTGCACGGCGCCCCCTCTCGCCCCTCGCCGTATCAGGTCTTCGGCGGACTGTTCTGGCTGGTGCTGTGCCTCGCCTCCTGGCGGGTGCCGATGTGCTGCGACTTCGGCCAGCACGCGGCGGTCGTCGAGCGCCTCAGGGCGAACCTCCTGCATCCGGCCCATCCGACGGCGGACCTGCCGGGCGAGGGCAGCCCCTTCTACTCGCCGTACACCGTGGCGCAGGGCGCCTTCGCCCGGCTGACGGGCCTCGCGGGCTGGGAGGTGGTCCGGCTCTCGGTGCCGCTGAACCTGCTGGTGCTGCTCACGGGGATCGGCCGCTTCGTCCGCGTCCTGGTGCCCCGCCGCCCCTGGGCCCCGGTGTGCGCGCTGCTCGCGATGGTGCTGCTGTGGGGTACCGAGCGGGCCTGGTCGAGCGGCTACCTCGGGCTGATGTCAATGACGGGGAACCTCGGCTATCCGTCGACGTTCGCCATCGGACTCACCTTCTGGGCCTGGGCGCTCACGGGCACGCTCGCGGGAGGGATCGGCGGCCCGGTCCGGTACGTCGGCCCGAGCGGGCTGCGGAGCCTTTCCGGGTACAAGGGGCTCGGCGTCCTCTACGGGCTGATCCTGCTCGTCCATCCGATCACCGCGTCGGCGGCGGCGCTCGGGGCGGTGGCGTTCGTGGCCGGCTGGCAGCGGGGGTGGCGGGCCGCCGTGGCGGGCCGGTGGGCGATCACGGGGGCGGCGGCGCTGCTGACCGCCCACCTCTGGCCGTACTTCGACGTCCTCACGCTGTTCGGGGACCACAGCATGGACGCGATGCAGCGGCGGCTGTACGAGGGGGTGCCCGGGCACTTCTGGCTGGCGCTGATCGGGGTACCGGCACTGTGGCTGCGCGCGCGGCGCTCCTGGCGGGACCCACTGGTGCTGATGTTCGCGCTGGACTGCCTGGCGGTGGCGTACGGCTGGGTCAGCGGGCACTACACCTACGGCAGGATCCTGGGACTCGCGCTCGTGGCACCGCAGTTCGCGCTCGCGATCGAACTGGCGGCGGCGCGGCCGTGGCCGGTGTGGCGGCGGGCGCTGGGCGTGGTGGCGGCCGTCGGCGCCTGCGTCGGTTTTCTCACGGTGCAGGCCGGTGCCGTCGTACCGCGTTCACTCGATCCGGTGAGTTTCGAGCAGCCGCCACGCTGGCCCTCGTACGACTGGGCGGCGCGGCACATCAAGCCAGGCGAGGTGGTGATCGCCGACGGGTACTACGCCGCCCGTCTGATCCCGGGCTACGGCCCGAACCTGGCCGCGCCCGTGTGGCCGGACGCGGGACTGGACGAACGGGAGCGGGTACGGCGGCTCACGGCCGTCCGGGGCTATCTCGACCCCGCGTCGACGCGCGCCGGGCGCTCCGCGGTGGTGCGGCGGTATCACGTGCGGTGGCTGTTGCTGACCCGGGAGCGTCGGGTGCCGGAGGAGGCGACGGTGGTGGCCTGGAGTTCTCAGACCGGCGAGGTGCTGGCCCGGGTGGGGGCGTGCGTCAAGAGGTGTCCGGAGACTGCGGGCAGTGGGAGCCGAACGCGCAGTTCCCCGCGCCCCTGAAGGGGCACGGGGCGCGTTTCACGACCTCACGGAACTCTCCCGAACTACTCGATGACGAGCTCGACCGGGATGTTGCCTCGGGTGGCGTTGGAGTAGGGGCAGACCTGGTGGGCCTGCTCGACCAGCTTGCGGCCGGTGGCCTCGTCCACGGAGTCGGGGAGCTCGACGCGGAGCGTGACGGCCAGGCCGAAGCCCTCGCCCTGCTTGCCGATGCCGACCTCACCGGTCACCGCGGCCTCGCTGACGTCGACCTTCGCGGCGCGGCCGACGAGGCCGAGGGCGCTGGCAAAACAGGCGGCGTAGCCGGCGGCGAACAGCTGCTCGGGGTTGGTGCCCTGGCCGCTGCCGCCCATCTCCACCGGGATGGCCAGCTGGAGGTCGAGCTTGCCGTCGGAGCTGACGGCGCGGCCCTCGCGGCCGTGGGTGGCGGTGGCGACAGCGGTGTAGAGCGCGTCCATGGAGACCATCCCTCTCAAGTCAAGGTCTTGCCGGGGCGGCCGGTCCGACCGCCTCACGGCCACAATTAGAGCACGCAATTCAATTGCGCACAACTTAATGGCGGGCAAGAGCTATCCTGGAGTCATGACCGCCATGCCGACCCCGAGCCCCCGGGCCCCGTCCGACGGGGACTACCTCCGCCTCGACCAGCAGATCTGCTTCTCCCTGAACGCCGCCTCGCGCGCCTTCGGGGGCGTCTACCGGGTGATCCTCAAGGACCTCGGGCTCACTTACCCCCAGTACCTGGTGATGCTGGTGCTGTGGGAGCACGGCGAGCTGCCCGTCAAGAAGGTCGGCGAACATCTGCGGCTCGACTCCGGGACGCTGTCCCCGCTGCTCAAGCGGCTGGAGACGGCCGGTCTGGTGCGGCGGGAGCGCAGCGCGGTGGACGAGCGCTCCGTGCACGTCCATCTCACGGACGAGGGCACCGCCCTGCGCGAGCGTGCGCTGCTCGTGCCGCGCCGGATCGCCGCGGCGACGGGCGCGGACCTCAAGGAGATCCGGGAACTGCAGGCGCGGCTCGACCGGCTCACGGCGGCGCTGGACGCGGCGGCACTCGACCCCACGACCCTGGACGCGGCCGGCGCGGACGTCTCCTAGGTCCTGTCGTCAAACTCCCGTCTGCCCCGCGACGGGAACTTGGCGACAGGACCTAGGGTCCGATCCGCCGGACGGGCCCTAGCGGCGACGTACGTACAGGCGAAGGGTGACGCCCCTGCGGACGATCTGCTCGCGCAGGGTGAATTCCCGCGCGAGTACGGCGCGTTTGGTGTCCTCGGTCGCGACCGAGGTGTCCGGATGCCAGTGCGGCCGGAACACGAACGGTTCGCAGATCAGCCACACCCGGTCGAGCCGGTCGAGCCGACTGCGCAGTTCGCGCGGGCCCACTTCCGTCCCGTACAGCGTCCCGGACACCATGGCGGACCTCTTCAGGGCGACATCGCGCACCCCGCGGAAGCCGGCCGGATAGGCCAGCGCCGAGCGACGCGTGAGCGACGGCAGGTACAACACCGGATCGCCGGGCCGCAGTTCACGACCGGCGGCGGCGGAGACGGCGGCCAGGTTGTCGGGACGGCGGGCGGGGTCGCGGTCCTCGCGGAGCAGGGGGAACTGGACGGCGAGGACGAGGGAGATGGCGAGGACACCGGCGAGGGCGACGAGGCGGGGAGCCGCGGCGCTCGGCAGCCGCGACACCCATCCGGTCAGCCGCTCCGCCCCCGCCGCCGCCAGCAGCGGCGCCCCCGCCAGCGCGTACAGCACATACCGCTCGTCGTACAGCGGCCGGAAGCGGGAGACCGCGATCAGGACCGTCGGCGGGACCAGCAGGAGCGGCAGGGCGACCGCCAGGAGGGTCACCTCGCCGCGTCGCGGGAACGGGCGCCACAGGGCGAGTGCGATCAGGAACAGGTAGGGCACGAACACCAGTTGGGCCTGACCGAGGAAGGCGTGGATCAGCTGGTCCACGCTCTTCCGGTTCGGCACCGCCAGCCATGCCACCTGCGCCGACTGCCGGTGGGAGACGAGCGCGAGCGGCGACAGGACGAGCAGCGTGGCCCCCGCCGCGACACCCCATCGCCACCACACCCGCCACGGCATCCGCGTCAGCGCCAGGGTCGTGCCGTGCGCGAGCAGGAGGAGTACGGCGAACTCGTGCAGCAGGCAGGTGACGGCGACGGTCACGCCGTACGCCCACCAGCCCCTGTCCCCGCGCAGGGCCCTCACGAGGAGCAGGGTCGCCGCCGTCGCCCCGGCCGCGACCAGGGCGTACGAGCGGCCCTCCTGGGCGAAGTGCCCGGCCAGGGGGGTGACCGCGTACAGCAGTCCCGCCCAGAGGCCGACGCGAGGGTTGCACAGGCGGACCCCGAGGGCGGCGACGAGACCCGCGGTCGCGGCGGCGCCGGCGACCGAGGGCAGGCGCAGGGCGACCTCGCTGGGGGCGGGGACGAGGACGAGATGCATGAAGAGGTAGTACAGACCGTGCACCGCGTCGACGTGGTGCAACAGATGCCAGATCTGCGGAACCGAGCGCCGCGCGACCTGGTAGGTGGCCGCCTCGTCGCGCCACATCCCCCCGCGGTCGAGCCTCCAGAGCCCGAGCGCGAGCATGACGACCACGGGCAGCACCACGGCGGCGACCCGCGCCACGGGCTCGGCCGAGACCTCCGGAGCCTCCTGGCGGCCGGCGCCGGACCGTTTCATTAACACCTTTACCCCCATGTCCAAATTCTTACTATTAACTAACCTTCGTTAACCCTTGATGGAGTATCAGCCCCATTGAGGCATCCGAGAGCCTACGATCCGGCCTTGATGAGCGCATACCTGAGCCTCCGAGGCCGATCCCGCCTGTTCCCCCTCGCCGCCGCCTGGGTGGCGACCCGCGCCCTGATGCTGTGGCTGCTCGCGCACGACGACCTCTCCGTGCTGGGCGGCGGCGGGGTCTCCCGCGAGGTGAGTCACCTCTACTTCCGCTGGTACAAGACCCTGTCGCACGGCGCCTATCCGGCGGGCGACCGGCTGTGGCAGTACCCGCCGGGCGCGGGCCCCGTACTGCTCTCGCCCGGACTGCTGCCGGGCCTGACGTACTTGCACGCCTTCGTGGCCCTGACGCTCGTCGCGGACGCCGTGATCGTGCTGGCCCTGGCGCGCGCGGGCAGCGGACCCGGCCGCAGCCTGCGCGGCGCGGCACTGTGGACGCTGGGCCTGCCGTTGCTGCTGCACATCCCGCTCGCCCGCTACGACGTACAGGTCACGGCGCTCGCCGTCGTCTCCCTGCTGGCGCTGAAGCGCTCCCCGCGCACGGGCGGCGCTTTCGCCGCGCTCGGCGCCCTGGTGAAGGTCTGGCCCGCGCTCGCCCTCATCGGCACGCCCCGGGGCCGTACGACCCGGGAGGCCTGGACGGCGGCGGCACTCACGGCGGTCACCCTGCTCACCGTCCTCGCGACGGCCTTCAGCGACCCCTTCGACTTCCTGCGCCAGCAGGGCGGCCGGGGCGTGCAGATCGAGTCGCTCGGCGGCACGGCGCTCGGCTTCGCACGCCATGCGGGCTGGCCGGGCAGCGTCCGCTACCAATACGGCGCGATGGAGTTCGTGGGCCCCTACGTCCAGACCGTCGCGACCCTCTCGCTCGCCCTGACGGCCGTCTCCTTCGCGCTCCTGCTGCTGTGGCGGGTGCGCGCACGGCACTGGACTGCGGCGACCCCGTACGACGCCGCGTTCGCCGCCGTGCTGATGTTCACGGTGACGAGCCGGGTGATCAGTCCCCAGTACATGGTGTGGCTGCTCGGTCTGGCCGCCGTGTGCCTGACATCGCGGCACACCACACAGCGCCCGGTGGCGGTGCTCGTCGTCGTGGCGACGGCAGTCAGCTCCGTGGCCTACCCTGCCCTGTACGGGGAGGTCATCGACAGCACATGGACGGGCTGTTTGCTCATGCTCATCCGCAACGGTCTGCTGGCGGCCGCGGCGGTGCTGTCCTTCACCCGGCTCTGGCACTCCGGACTTCCCGTGCTCGTGGTGGATCGGCCGAAAAATGACGCGCAGGAACGGAACTCCCACCCGATTCCTGTCGTCTTCCGGACCGGACACTAAGTACCTCTTAACGGAAAATTACTGTCACGCCCTACGATTTCGGCCCGTGGATCCTATGAAACCTCACCACTCGCAGGTCTGTGTCGTCGTCATCGGTTACAACGACGCCGACCACGTGACGGACGCGGTGCGTTCGGCACTCGCTCAGGGCCCGGCCGTCCGGGAGGTGCTCGCCGTCGACGACCGCTCGACCGACGGCAGCGCCGACCTCCTCGACCGCCTCGCCGCCGATGAGCCGCGCGTGAAGGTCATACGCCGCTCCGAGAACAGCGGCGGCTGCGGCAGCCCCCGCAACGACGGCATCGACGCGGCCACCGCCCCGTACGTGATGTTCCTGGACAGCGACGACGTGCTGCCGCCGGGCGCCGTGGACGCGCTGCTCGAAGCGGCGCGGGCACAGCGCACGGAGGTCGCGGCGGGTCTGTGCGTACGCCGCGAACTGCCCTCGGGCCGCGAGGTCCCCTGGGAGCGCGACCTGTACGCGAAGCCCGCGCTGATCCCCCACCCGTCACAGCGGCCCCGTCTGGTCCACGACACGCTGTGCGTCAACAAGCTGTACCGAACCGACTTCCTTCGTGAACACGCGATCCGCTTCCCCGAGGGCCGTCACCCCTACGAGGACTTCGTGTTCACCGCGCGCGTGCTGGCCGCCGGACCGCGCATCGCACTGATCCCCGACACGGTGTACGTGTGGCATGTGCGGCGCGGCGCCCAGCAGTTGTCGATCTCGCTGGACCGCGCGGACATCGAGAACTGGCGCTCCCGCACCGAGGCGCACCGCACGGCCTACGAGATCCTGCTCGGCGCCGGTGAGAAGCAGCTCGCCCGGGCCGCCAACGCCAAATTTCTCGACCACGAACTGCGTATGTACGCCCGCGAGTTGGAGCTGCGCGACGCCGGCTACCGGCGGGCCTGGTGGGAGCTCACGCGCACGTACCTGTCGACGTTCGACGCCGGCGACTTCACCGTCAACCCGACCGCCCCGGGCCGGCTGATCGCCCGTGTCGTGCTCGCCTCCGAAGAGCCCCGCGACCTGCCCCGCCTCAAGGAACTCGCCGCCCGCCCGGCCCGGTTGCGCCCGCCGTACGCCCGCGACGCCGACGGCACGCCCGTCTGGTCGGACGACCTCCCCCAGGTCACGCTGGACCACTACCTGGAACGCCCCGCGCACGTGCTGCCCGCCGCGGTCGACGCGGAACTGCGTCCCCAGGCGCGTGCGGCACGGCTGCGGCTGCGCCTGCACGACCTGTACGGACGGCTCGCGGAGGCCGGTCCGGCCTCGGCGGACGTGGAGTTCGTGCACCGGGACGAGGGGCGGATCGGGCTGAGCCTGCCGGTCGGGCTGGCGCAGGACGCGGACCGGGACACCTGGTCGGGCGAGCTGCCGGTGGACTTGTCAGCGCTGGGCTCGGGCACCTGGGACCTGCGGTTGCGGGTTCACTACCGTGACGGTTCGAGCCGGGACGTCACCGCGCACGCGGTCGGCGGCGGGGGCCTGCTGCGCCGCCGCGCGGTCCCGAACCTGCGCTACGGCGTCCTGCTGGTGCAGCCGTACCGCACCCACGCGGGGGCGCTGGCGCTGCGCCTGGCGCCCGGCTGGAGAGGAATGGCCGACGTGGTGCGCCGTCGGCTCAAGCGCCTGCTTCACTGATACGCGAGCGTCCCGGCGATCTCACCGGCGCTGCTCTCACATCTCACGGCACCGATCTCGCACCGATTCACACCGCTCTCACACTGATCTCACTCCCGAGGGGACGACCGTTCATGACCTGGCTGATCACCGGCGGCGCCGGCTACATCGGGGCGCACGTGGTGCGCGCGATGCGGGACGCGGGCGAGCAGGCCGTGGTCTACGACGACCTGTCCACGGGCATCGCCGAGCGGGTTCCCTCCGACGTGCCGCTGGTGGTCGGCTCGACGCTGGACGCCGAGCTGCTGGCCCGCACGATCGAGGAACACGCGATCACCGGCGTGGTCCACCTCGCGGCGAAGAAGCAGGTGGGTGAGTCCGTCGACCTCCCGCTGCACTACTACCGCGAGAACGTCGAGGGCCTGCGGGTTCTCCTGGAGGCGGTGACGGCGGCGTCCGTCGGCTCCTTCGTGTTCTCGTCCTCCGCCGCGGTCTACGGCATGCCGGACGTCAACCTGGTGACGGAGGAGACCCCCTGCGCACCCATGAGCCCGTACGGCGAGACGAAGCTGGCGGGCGAGTGGCTGGTCCGTGCTACGGGCCGCGCCACGGGCCTGTCCACGGCATCGCTGCGCTACTTCAACGTGGCGGGGGCGGCGACCCCCGAACTCGCCGACGTCGGTGTCTTCAACCTCGTCCCCATGGTCTTCGAGAAGCTCACGGAGGACGCGCCGCCGCGCATCTTCGGTGACGACTACCCGACGCCCGACGGGACGTGTGTACGGGACTACATCCACGTGGTGGACCTGGCGGAGGCCCACGTGGCCGCGGCCCGCGCCCTCGAGGCCTCGCCCGGGCGTGACCTGACCCTCAACATCGGTCGCGGAGAAGGCGTTTCGGTCCGCGAGATGATCGACCGGATCAACGCGATCACCGGCTACGACCGTCCCGCGGTGACCACACCGCGCCGCCCCGGCGACCCGGCGCGCGTCGTCGCCTCCGCCGACCGCATCGCGGTGGAACTGGACTGGAAGGCGAAGTACGACGTCCAGGACATGATCACGTCGGCATGGGCGGGGTGGGTACGGCTGCACCCCGGCGCGGCGCGCTCGTAGGACTCGTCACCCCAGGGCCCGGCGGTCCAGGCCCTGTCGGTCCAGGCCCTGTCGGTCCAGGTCTTGTCCGGCGGACAGGACCTAGACCGAGATGGTCTGCGGGGTCCGGCCCTGGCTCTGCTCGGATTCCAGCCGGGGAAAGGTGACGCCGGTCAGTTCCTCGGAGGCCGCCCACAGGCGGACCGCGGACACCGGGTCGCTGGCCGCGGCCGAGCGCCCGACCAGTGTCGGCGTGCCGCGCATCTCGCCCAGCCCGTCGGGTCCCACATAGCTGGCGCCGGGCAGGTCCTGCGTCGCGGCGTACAGCGTGGGCAGGGCGCCGGCCTTGTTGTCCTGGGCGATGAACCGGTTGCCCACCGCCATCAGCGTGCGCCGCAGCACGCTGGCGTCCCGGCCCTGGAGGCCGGTGGCGGCCCAGCCCGGGTGCGCGGCGAGGGCCCGTACGGACGACCCCGCGGCGGCCAGCCGGCTCTGGAGTTCCAGCGTGAACAGCAGGTTCGCGAGCTTGGACTGGCTGTAGGCGGCGACGGGCGAGTACTCGCCGGTCAGGTTCAGGTTCTCGAAGTGGATGCGGGGGGTGCCGGGCATCTTGTGTGCCCCCGAGGACACGGTGACCACCCGGTCGGTGAGGTGCGGCAGCAGCAGGTTCGTCAGGGCGAAGTGCCCCAGGTGGTTGGTCCCGAACTGCATCTCGAAGCCGTCCTTCGTGGTGGCCTCGGGGATGTTCATGACGCCCGCGTTGTTGATCAGCAGATCGAGGTCGCCCCGCCAGGACGCGGCGAACTCGCGCACGGACGCGAGGTCCGCGAGGTCCAGTCGGCGCACCTCGACGCTTCCGTTGACGGTGCGGGCGGCGGCCTCGCCGCGCCCCGGGTCCCGTACCGCGAGGACGACATGGGCGCCGGCCCGGGCGAGGGCGTCGACGGTGGCGATGCCGAGCCCGCTGTTGGCGCCGGTGACCACGGCCGTACGGCCGCGCTGGTCACCGATGCCGCCCGCGTTCCACTTGCTGTTCTGGTCAGCCGAGTGCTTGGTAGCCATACCCTGAATGTAGACGCCGACAACAATGATGTCAACGACAACAATGATGACGATGCCAACAAAGCTGGCAGCGCCAACAATGTAGCCGCCGGTCACATACCGGATAGACTGGCGGGCATGCAGACCCGCCCTCGCCGCTACCACCATGGAGACCTGCGCGCCGCACTGCTGACCCGCGCCGAGGAAACACTCGAAGAGAGGGGCCCCGGCGCCCTGTCCCTGCGCGAACTGGCCCGCGACCTGGGCGTCAGTCACGCGGCCCCGAGCCGGCACTTCAAGGACAAGCAGGCCCTGCTGGACGCGCTGGCCCTGGCCGGCTTCGAACGGCTCCTGGCCACCCTGACCGCGTCACAGGAGACCGCGGGCGAGTCCTTCGCCGACCGGCTCGGCGCCCTGGCCCGCACCTATGTGGGCTTCGCCACCGCCAACGCGGAACTCCTCGACCTCATGTTCGCCGTCAAGCACGACCCGGAGGCGTCCGAGGCCCTGGTCAAGGCCTCCCAGAGCATGGGGGGCCTGGCCGCGGAACTCATCACGGAGGCCCAGCGCAGGGGCGAGGTCCGCGAAGGACCCCTGGAGACCATCGCCATCCCGATCTTCAGCACCCTCAACGGCTTCGCGCGGCTCGCGGTCAGCGTCACCCTGCCCAGCGAAACCCTGGACAGGGACCTGGAGCACGTCATCGCCCACACCCTCCGCGGCTGCGCCCCGGACACCGCCACGCCACACTGACCCCATGCCCCGCCCTCAAGGGTCCGAGGGGTCCCCGATGAACACAGCGACGGTGCGGTGCGAACCTGTCTCGGGTCCGCGCTGCGGGCAAGCGACACCGCCGCCGTCACGGGTGGGCGGGTCGGAGCCCTCTACGGGATGGGCGGGATTCCGGTGCCCGGTGCGGTTCACGAGTCCCTGTTGAGGTAGGCCAGTACCGCGAGTACCCGGCGGTGGCCGCTGTCGCTCGGCGGCAGGCCCAGCTTCAGGAAGACGTTGCCGATGTGCTTGCTGACGGCGCGTTCCGTGACGACCAGCGTCTTCGCGATGGTCGTGTTGTCGCGGCCTTCGGCCATCAGCTTCAGGACCTCGCGCTCGCGGGGCGTGAGCGTGTCGAGCGGGTCGTCACGGCGGCGGGTGAGGAGCTCGGTGACCACCTCGGGGTCGAGAGCCGTACCGCCCGTCGCGACCCGGTCGAGCGCGTCGAGGAACTCGTCGACCCGGCCCACCCGGTCCTTGAGCAGATAGCCGACTCCGCTCGCACCACCGCCGAGCAGTTCGGCGGCGTACGACTCCTCGACGTACTGGGAGAGCACGAGCACCGGCAGGCCGGGGATCTCCTTGCGTGCCTCCAGGGCCGCGCGCAGGCCCTCGTCGCGGAAGCCCGGCGGCATCCGGACGTCGAGCACGGCGACGTCCGGCCGGTGCTTGAGGAGGGCGGGCAGCACCTCGGGGCCGCTGCCCGCGACGGCCACGACCTCGTGCCCGGCGGAGGTCAGCAGCAGCACCATCCCCTCCCGCAGGAGGGCGTTGTCCTCGGCGATCACCACACGCACGGCGGCCTCGTCTCCACTGTCCCGGTCACCACACGCACGGCAGCTCCACCTCGATCACGGTCGGCCCCCCGACGGGGCTGGTCATCAGCAGGGTCCCGTCGAGCGCGGCCACGCGTCGCTGCATACCGAGCAGCCCGGAGCCGCCCCCCTCGCCCCC
Organism: Streptomyces sp. NPDC007095; assembly: GCF_040634475.1. Taxonomy (NCBI): domain Bacteria; kingdom Bacillati; phylum Actinomycetota; class Actinomycetes; order Kitasatosporales; family Streptomycetaceae; genus Streptomyces; species Streptomyces sp. NPDC007095. Next base: position 17,364 of record NZ_JBEYFS010000027.1, on the reverse strand, counting down.
GGAGCCGAAAGCCTGGGAGGTGCCCCCAGCACCCCCCTGCCCCTCGTCGGCGACCCGGACGCTCAGCCCGCCGCGCATGCGCACCAGCCGCACCTCGGCGCGCTCGGATCCGCTGTGCTTGGCCGCGTTCGTCAGCGACTCGGCGACCACGAAGTACGCCGCCGCCTCGACCGCCGCCGGGGCCCGGGACCCGCTCTGCGCCCCGTCCTCCAGACCGTCCACGACGACGGTGACGTCCAGCCCGCTGCTCGCGGCCAGCGCCCGTACGGCGCCGGCCAGTCCCCGGTCGGTGAGGATCGGCGGGTGGATGCCGCGGACGACGTGGCGCAGCTCGGTCAGCGCCTCCTCGGCCTGGCTCTGCGCGTCCTCGAGAAGTTTGAGCGCGGTCTCCGGGTCGCGTTCATAGGCCCGCTTGGCGATGCCGATGCGCATCGACAGGGAGACCAGCCGGGCCTGCGTGCCGTCGTGCAGGTCGCGCTCGATGCGGCGCAGTTCGGCGCCGTGCGCGGCGATCGCACCGGCCCGGGTCTCGGTCAGCTCCTCGATCCGGACGGCGAGCAGCGCCTCCGGGGAGGGCTTGAGCAGGGCGGTGGACCAGGCGGCGTCGAGGTCCGCGAGCCGGCCGATCAGCGGCAGGACGAGCGGGGAACGGCCGAGCAGCCCCTGCCGTACGCCGTCGACGGGCAGGCCCAGCAGCCACAGCGGGGCGGTGAGCAGTCCGAGGAAGCCGTAGACGTAGTGGGAGATCATCCAGAGGAGGTCGCCGAGCGTGCCGGGGCCGCGGACCGCCGTGCGCAGTCGTTGCCGCAGCGGGCCCTCGATGGGCTGGTAGGCCTCGGGGATCACCTTGCCCGTCCACTGGGCCACCAGGTTCCGCTTGGCCCCGGCGATCCGCCGGATCAGCAGCACCGTCTCGGGCAGCAGCCCGGCGCCGACCACCGCGAGCGTCAGCGTGGCCGTGATCAGCAGCACGGTGATGAAGAGGATCGTGCCGAAGGCCAGCGCGGCGGACATGACGAGGCCGGCCGTGGCCCGCGCCGCCTGCCGCACCGTCTCTCGCATGGGCACAGGCTAGGCGAACGGCAACCACCGTGGGCGAACAGGTGACCCTGGTGAGGTGTAGCCCAATACACCACGGGTTCGGGAGGGCGCTCCCTCGTGGCGGCGATCAGGCGACGGCAGAGTCGATCTCAACGGGAAACACCCCGTCGACCTCGGAAAACAGGCCGCCCCAGGCCCCGTTGGAAGGAAACATCCTCATGAAGGCGCTCCTGTCGTCGAAGCCGGTCCTCTGGTTCCTGTTCCTGTTCAACCTCGTCGTCGCCGCGGCCGCCCCGTTCGTCGTCGACGGCGCGCAGGGCGTCGCGACCGCGGCCGGCATGGGAGCCGTCTCCCTCGGAGCGGGCAGCGCCCTACTCAAGGGCCGCAAGCAGGGGCAGCACGCCGCCTGAGCCCGACCCCTTTCGGCGGGTGCCCGAGTCCGCCCGTCGGACGGGCGCCCTCACAGCGCCCGCAGCGCCGCCGCCGTAGCCCGGGCCAGGCTCGCCAGGTACCCCTTCGGCAGCTTGGTCCCGCGGACCACCACCGCCCGCCAGTACAGCGGGCCCGACATGAGGTCGAGCGCGAGTTCCTGGTCGATCCCCTCGCGCACCTCACCCCGCGCGGCCGCAGCCGCGACGATCCCGCTCGCCACTCCCTGCTGGCCTTCCCGCAGCGCCTTCTGCATGGCGTCCGCGATGTCGGGGTTGCGGGCCGCCTCCGCCTGGAGGTCCGGGATGATCTGGCCGGCCACGGGGTGGCGCAGCGCACGGGAGGTGACCTCGTACAGCAGGCGCAGGTCGCCCTCCAAGGAGCCCGTGTCGGGGGCGGGCAGTCCCTGGACCGCTATGGCGGAGACCAGGTCGAGCACCAGGTGCAGTTTCGAACGCCATCGCCGGTACACCGCCGTCTTGCCGACGCCCGCGCGGCGCGCGATGCCCTCGATGGACATGCGGGCGTAGCCGACGGCCGCGAGCTCCTCGAAGACGGCGGCCCGGATCGCCTCGGTCACGTCCTCGCGCAGCACGGCCGCCCCCGCCGGAGCCCTACGACGCGGGGCCTTCCCGGCAGCACTCCCCGCCTTCGCGGCGGCACTCGTGGTGTCGGCGTTCGTCGTCATGTCTTCCAGCATAGGGCGTTACGACGAAACGGTTGCGTTCCGACGTCGAGAAGCTCTAGTCTCGCGTTGCGACGATACGGTCCCGTCCCGACGTAAGAAGCTGGCAAAGCGGCAGTAAGAAACGTCAAGGACGGCCGTGCATCCCACCCCCCGAGCGAAAGCAGCGGATGTGAGCCAGGTCCTCCACACACCGCCGACGTCGGTTCCCCCCACCGACGATCCCGCGGCGCTCGCCGCCCGGTACGGCCTCACCGTCAGCGGCGCCCGCCCGACCCTGCCGGAATACGTCCGCCAGCTCTGGGCACGGCGTCACTTCATCACCGCCTTCGCCACCGCCAAGCTCACCGCCCAGTACAGCCAGGCGAAGCTCGGCCAGGTCTGGCAGGTGGCGAACCCGCTGCTGAACGCGGCGGTCTACTACTTCATCTTCGGTGTACTGCTCGGCACCAAGCACGGCGTGCCTGACTTCGTGCCGTTCCTGGTCACCGGCGTCTTCATCTGGACCTTCACGCAGAGCTCGATCATGGCGGGCACCCGGGCGATCTCCGGCAGCCTCGGCCTGGTCCGCGCCCTGCACTTCCCGCGGGCCGCGCTGCCGGTGTCGTACGCCATCCAGCAGCTCCAGCAGCTGCTGTTCTCGATGGCCGCGCTGGTCGTCATCCTGCTCTGCTTCGGCATTCCGGTGAGCGCGTCGTGGCTGCTCGTCGTACCCATCCTGACGCTGCAGTTCGTCTTCAACGCGGGCGTGGCGATGGTCATGGCACGCATGGGCGCCAAGACGCCGGACATCGCGCAGCTCATGCCGTTCGTGCTGCGCACCTGGATGTACGTCTCCGGTGTCATGTGGAGCATCGCCTCGACGCTCAAGCACAGCCACATGCCGCACTGGGCGATGGTCGCCCTGGAGAGCAACCCGGCCGCCGTCTACATCGACCTGACGCGCTACGCGCTGATCGACAGCTTCCACGCCCACCAGCTGCCGCACCACGTGTGGGCGCTGGCGATCGGCTGGGCGCTGCTCGCCGGAGTCGGCGGCTTCATCTACTTCTGGAAGGCCGAGGAGACGTACGGACGTGGCTGACATGGCTGACACCCTCACCCAGGACGCGCGGCCCCAGGGCGCGGCCGGTACCGCCGACGCGCTCATCCCCACCGTCGTCGCCGACCACGTGGACATCGTCTACCGGGTCAACGGCACCGGCGCGGGACGGGGCAGCGCCACCGCCGCGCTCAACCGCATGCTGCGGCGCAAGCAGGCCGAGAAGGCCGCGGGCGTACGCAAGGTGCACGCCGTCAAGGACGTGTCCTTCACCGCCTACCGCGGCGAGGCCATCGGGCTGATCGGCACCAACGGCTCGGGCAAGTCCACCCTGCTCAAGGCGGTCGCCGGCCTCCTCCCCGTGGAGAACGGCAAGATCTACACCGACGGCCAGCCCTCACTGCTCGGCGTCAACGCGGCCCTGATGAGCGACCTCACGGGTGAGCGGAACGTCTACCTCGGCGGGCTCGCCATGGGCATGTCCCGCGAGCAGGTCAGGGAGCGCTACCAGGAGATCGTCGACTTCTCCGGCATCAACGAGAAGGGCGACTTCATCACCCTCCCGATGCGGACGTACTCCTCCGGGATGGCGGCGCGGCTGCGGTTCTCCATCGCGGCGGCCAAGGACCACGACGTGCTGATGATCGACGAGGCCCTCGCCACGGGGGATCGCTCCTTCCAGAAGCGCTCCGAGGAGCGGATCCGGGAGCTGCGCAAACACGCGGGCACCGTGTTCCTGGTGAGCCACAACAACAAGTCGATCCGGGACACGTGCGACCGCGTGCTCTGGCTGGAGCGGGGAGAGCTTCGGCTGGACGGGCCCACGGAGGATGTGCTCGCGGAGTACGAGAAGTTCACCGGGAAGTAGGGGCGACTCGAGGGCGGGGAAGTAGGGACGACTCGGGGGGCGCGGGGAACTGTGTGCCGGCGGCTGCGGGTTGTACGTGGCTGAGCGCGCAGTTCCCCGCGCCCCTTTGGGGTGCGCCTCGGTGGGCCGGAATCAACCGGCCCACCGAATTCACTTCTACCTCTCCAAGAAGGTGAAGAGGTCTTCCCACCTGCGGACGATCTCGTCCGTCGTGTAGCGCTGGATGTTGACGCGGGCCGCCTCGCCCATGCGGTCGCGCAGGTCCTTGTCGGACATCAGGGTGTCGAGCCGGCGGGCCAGTTCGCCGGTGTTGCCCAGGGCCGCGAGGAGACCGTCCTCGCCGTCCTGGATGATCTCGTGCACGCCGGGAGCGCAGTCGAAGGCGGCACACGGCAGGGCGGTCGCCATGGCCTCCATGAGGGCGAGGGGGAAGCCCTCGCCGCGGGAGGACAGGACGAAGACGGAGCCGCCGCGCAGGGCGCCGGGTACGTCGCTGGTACGGCCCATCCACTCGACGGAGTCGTCGAGGCCGAGGGCGGTGCACTGCTTCTTGAGGATCTCCTCGTCCTCGCCGGAGCCGAAGATCCGCAAGGTCCAGTCGGGATGGCGGGGCGCCACCTCGGCCCAGGTGTCGAGGAGCATGTCGATGCCCTTCTGGTCCGAGAGCCGGCCGACGCTGACGACGACGTTCTCGGTGCGCGAGGAGGGCACCTCGGGCATGAAGGGGATCGGGTTCGGCATGAAGGACGCGTTGTCGAGGCCCTGGCGGATCCACAGGTCGGCGTCCTCGCGGGTGAGCGCGAGCATCCGGTCGACGTCCTTGTAGTGCTTCTGCACCCGCCCGAAGCGCGAGGTCGCCTTCGAGTACGCGAAGGACTCGTGGCTCATGCCGATGACGGTCAGGCCGGTGGTGTCGGCGAGCTCCACCCACTCCATCGCCCACACCTGCGTGACGATCACGACGGCGCCGGGACGCGCGGCCCGGAACAGCCGGGTCAGCTTGGCGGCCTGCTCACGCATGCCCGCCGCCCGTTCGACGCGCAGCCTGCGCTCGGCGACGTTGAGCCGCCCCTTGATGCCGCGCGCGGAGCCCACGCGCGGCGGGTGGACGTCGTACAACGTCGTGGTGGGGTACGGGAGTTCACCGAGCTCCTGGACGACCGCGGGCTCGGTGATGCCGATGACGTGGACGCGGTGGCCGCGCTCGGTGAACAGCCGGGCCATCTGGTGCGACCAACTGGTCACGCCGCCGAGCTCGTCGACGCTGTTGGAGACGAAGAAGACGTCCCGCTCGCTGTACGCGGTCACGCGCGCCTCCACTGGGAGAAGAACTGGTCGACGATGCTCTGCGCGGCGTTGCCCTGGTCGAACTCGCCGAAGTCGGCGACGAACCGCTCGCGCGGGGCCGCGTACTTCACCTTCTGCTCCTCCAGCGAGTCCAGGACCGCGTGCAGCTCGTCCTCGGTGCGGACGACCGGGCCGGGGGCCCTCTCCAGCAGGTCGAAGTAGGTTCCGCGGCCCTCGTGCACGTACTCGTCGTAGTCGTACGCGAAGAAGAACATCGGGCGGTCGAGGAGGGAGTAGTCGAACATCACGGACGAGTAGTCGGTGATCAGACCGTCGGCGAGCGCCAGCAGGGGCGTCATGTCGTGGTAGTCCGTCACGTCGATGACCCGGCCGCGCACGGAGGGCGGCAGCACCACGTGGTTGAGGTAGTGCGAGCGGACCAGGAGGACATAGCGGTCGCCGAAGGTGTCGGCGAAGCGCTCCACGTCGAAGGGCAGCTCGAACCGGCGCTTGCCGCCGCGCTGCCGGAAGGTCGGCGCGTACAGCAGGATCTGCTTGTCCTCCGGGATGCCGAACTCGGCCGCCAGTGCGCCGCGCTCCCGCTGCCCGGTGGCCTCCTCGCGCTGCTTGGCCTGGACGAGCGCGTCGTTGCGCGGGTAGCCCACCCGCAGCAGCGTCCGCTCCTGGAGCCGGAACGCCCGCGCGAGAGTGCGCACATCGTGCTCGGAGCGGATCAGGAAGCGGTCGAAGCGGTCGAGGGTGCGCTGCTGCTCGGCCTGCTCCTCACGGGACTTGAGCTTCCACTCCGGCTCGTCGAAGCCCATCCGCTTGAGCGCCGAACCGTGCCAGGTCTGGATGTACGTCGTCTCGGGCCGCTTGGCGACCTTCAGCGGGTAGCTCTGGTTGTCCACCCAGTACTCGGCCTGCGCGAGCGCCTTGAGGTACGGCAGCGACCAGCGGCGTACGAGGGTGGCGTCCTCCGGGAAGCCCTGGGGACTGTCCGCGTAGGCCCACACGGCCTCGAACTCGATGCCCTGGCGGCGCATCTCCTCGTAGATGGCCTTGGGGCTGTCGCTGTACTGCCGGCCCAGGTGGCTCTCGAAGACGACGAGGCCCTTCTTGACGGGCAGGCGGCTGAACACGTCGTGGTAGACGCGGAGCTTGGTGTCACCGGAGGCGAGTTCCTTGCGCAGCGCCTTGGCCTTGCGGTAGCCGGTCTTGGCGAGCCGCCCGGTCGGGCCCTGCACACCGCGCTGGACGAGTTCGTTGGCCTTCTTGTCCGGGACGAGCCGGAAGGAGAGGTGACCGCGGGAGGAGACCTCGGGCTCGATGCGGTCGGCGACCAGCCGGGTGAGGCGGGGCCGGACGGGCAGGTGCCCCTGGGCCAGCTCGGGCTCGGAGGCCGTGAGCCGGGTCGTGGTGCGGACGGTCTTGGCACCTTCGCCCTCACCGGCGACGGCGAGCTGGAGGCGTACGTCCCAGACCGCGTCCACGATGCCGAGCGGACGCAGGCCCTTGGCGAGGTCGGCCGAGGCCTCCCAGGCGATGGCCTCGCCCTCGTGGCGCACGGTGGCCACGGGGAAGCGGAAGGTCTGGAAGCGCACGCCCGGACGGCGGGCGTAGAACTCCAGCTGCGCGGAGAGCCGGGCGTCGGGCGGGATCACACCGAGCGGGTTGGTGATGCGCCCGGCCAGCCGGACGGTGCCGTCGGCCTCCGCGTATCCGGTCAGCGCGTTGCGCAGGAACATCTTCTCGACCGGCTTGGTGTGGTAGCCCAGCTCGGTGACGTCCAGGACGTGCCGGGCGAAGGCGTCGTGCTCGATGTGCTCGGCGCACCAGTACACGCGTCCGTCGTGCTCGACGAGCGGCGAGGAGATCTTGTCGCGGTTGCTGAGCGTGTCCACGGCGGGCAGCAGGTTGTCCCAGTCGCTCTCGTGGAGGAGGTACGCGCAGATGGCGTGGATCGGCTCGATCTCGTCGAAGGCGATGCGGTCGATCGACTCCAGGTAGGCGCGCGCGATCTGCGCGAACTCCTGGCGGTAGGTCTCGTCACGGAAGGGCAGCTCGCGCAGGTGCAGCACCAGGTCGTGCTTGAGCCACTTGACGTCCTTGGCGAACTTCAGCTCCAGCAGGCCGTGCTCGGCGAGGAGCTCGTCGACCCGGCGGTGGATCTCCATGCGGTGCGTGAAGTTGGCGATCTCGTCACGCCGGTTGCTGATGGACTTGGCGGCCGCCTTCTCGACGATCCGCCAGTCGTACACCCGGTTCGGGATGAGCGTGATGCGCCGGGCGGCCACGTAGGCCTGCGCGGAGAACAGCAGGTCCTCGTAGTGGATCCCGACCGGGAACTGAAGGCCCTCATCGAGCAGGAACTGCCTGCGGTAGCACTTGTTAGTCGACAGTGTGTCGAAGACCAGCAGGTCGGGCAGCTCGGAGATGGACTCCAGGGTGCGGGTGCGGTCGTACAGCCAGGGGTACCACTTGACCTCCTTGGCGGCGCGCGAGTCGACGTGCACACGCACGCACAGGCCGGAGACGAGGTCGGCGCCGGTGGACTCTGCGGCCTCCAGCATGTTGCGGCAGGCGTTGCGCTCCAGGACGTCGTCACTGTCGAGGAAGAGGACGTAGTCGCCGCGGGCCTGCTGGATGCCGTGGTTGCGGGGGGCGCCGCAGCCGCCGCTGTTCTCGGGCAGCCTGAAGGCCCGGACGCGGTCCGGGTGCGCGGCGGCCAGCCGCTGCGCCACGTCGTACGAGCCGTCCGTGCTGCGGTCGTCGACGATCACGACCTCGACACCACGCAGGGTCTGGTCGAGAACGGAGCGCACGGCCGTCGTCAGCCGGGACGCGTCGTTGTAGACGATCACGACCACGGACACGGCGGGCACGGCTGCTGTTTCTGCTGGCGGGCAGGGGTGATCCACACTCATCCTATTAATGCTAGACATTCCTGATGGTTCAACCTAGGCGATCTAGTCCATTTGCGTATCACCTAGGTAGATGTCGATCGCCAGCAAAGGGTTGCGGGTGACTGTCTAACGGCTGTGTTTCACCTGTTCGAACACCCAGGTGCGGTACACCAGGAAACGGAACGCCGAGGCCAGCACGATCGACAGCGCCTTGGCCAGGTTGGAGCCGAGCGGGGTGTCCATGCCCAGGCCGTGGTAGCCGATGTAGAACAGCGCGCTCTCCATGATGACGCCGATACCGCTGAAAGCGAAGAACAGGACGATCTGACGTCGGGTGCGCGAGGCCCGGTCACGGTAGGCGAAGAAGCGGAAGCCGAGGTAGTTGCTGCCCATGGCGACACAGCTGGCGATGACCGTGGCGGCCATCGGGGCCCACTTCAGGCCGTGCAGGAGGAGGTTGAAGACCAGGAAGTTGACTGCGATACCGCTACCGCCGACGGCCCCGAACTTCACCACTTCGAGGACGATCCGCCGGGTCCTTTCGATCGCCCCGGGAGGAGTGGCGGGAGGTGCGGGCTGGGCCGGTACGGGGGCCTGTCGGCCTACACGGGCCCGCCCCTCGGAGAGGTTCACAGTCACAATTGTCCCTTTTATCAGCAATAGGTAAATTCCAGTTCCGGTTTTCCCGAGAGATCTGCAAGAGCGAGGCAAGAGGGCGGCCGAGCCTCTTGCGTTCACCTGCGCAAATGGGGGCAGCCCCGGCCATCCCGGCCGGGGCTGCCTCCATCGACGTACATCCGATCGAGTGAAACAAGTGCACTCACGAGTGAGTCAAGCGCACCCAGAGGTGATCTACGAGTGCGCCGGCGCCGCCTACGAGTGCGTCCGCAGGAGCGTCCGCATCGTGCGCATCGCCACCGACAGGTTCGCCAGGTCGAACGAGTCCGAGGTCTGGATCTCCTCCAGGGTGGTGCGGGCGCGGCCCAGGATCGCGGCGTTCTTCTCCTCCCAGGCCTTGAAGCGCTGCTCCGGGGTCGAGGTGCCGTTGCCGACCGCGAGCACGTCCGCGGTGAGCGCCGCGTGGGCCGCGTACAGGTCCTCGCGGATCGAGGCGCGGGCCATGGACTGCCAGCGGTCGGCGCGCGGGAGCTCGATGATGCGGTCCATGAGCTGGGTGATGTTCAGGCGGTCGGCGAGGTCGTAGTAGACCTCGGCGACGGACATCGGGTTCTTGCCCGTGCGGTCGGCCACCGCGACGATGTCCAGCGTCGGGAAGGCCGAGGAGAACCCGGCCACGTGCGTGGCGAGCTCCTCGGGGACGCCGGCGCCCGTCAGCTCCTCGAAGATCTGCTGGTACCACTCCAGGTCCGCACCGCGCAGCAGCTTGGGCAGCTCGCCCCAGACCTGCGCGACACCCTCGCGGAAGAAGGAGATGTTCTCGGCGAGCTGGAGCGGCTGCGGCCGGTTGTTGAGCAGCCAGCGCGTGCCCCGCTCGACGAGACGACGCGAGTGCAGCCGGATCCTGGTCTGGACATCGGCGGCGACGACATTGTCGAGCGCCTCCACCGCGTCCCACACCTTGCTCGACTCGAAGATCGCTCGGGCCGCGGTCTGCGCCCGGACGATCTCCTCCAGGGACGCGCCCGTCTCCTCACGGAGGCGGTGCAGGAAGCTCGTACCACCCGTGTTCACCGTGTCGTTGACCAGGATGGTCGTCACGATCTCGCGGCGCAGCGCGTGCGCCTCGATCTGCTCGCGGAACTTCTCGCGCAGCGCGGTGGGGAAGTACGCGAACAGCAGCTTCTGCAGGTGCGGGTCGTCGGGCAGCGAGGTGGCGAGCAGCTCGTCGGCGACGGTGATCTTCGTGTACGCGAGGAGCACGGCCGTCTCCGGACCGGTCAGGCCCTGCCCGGAGTTGAGCCGCTCACGGATCTGCCGCTCGTTGGGCAGGAACTCCAGCGCCCGGTCGAGATGGCCCTCCCTGACCAGGAAGCGCAGGAAGCGCTGCTGGGCGTGGAGCATGCTCGGCGACTGGGCAAGCGCGTTGGCGATCGCCACGTTCTGCGCGTAGTTGTTACGCAGGACCAGCGCGCCGACCTCGTCGGTCATCTCGGCGAGCAGCTTGTTGCGCTGCTTGACCGTCAGATCGCCGTTGCTCACGACAGCGTTGAGCAGGATCTTGATGTTCACCTCGTGGTCGGAGGTGTCCACGCCCGCGCTGTTGTCGATGGCGTCGGTGTTGATCTTGCCGCCGTGCTGCGCGAACTCGATCCGGCCCAGCTGGGTCAGACCGAGGTTGCCGCCCTCGCCGACGACCTTGACGCGCAGGTCCGCGCCGTCGACGCGGATGGCGTCGTTGGCCTTGTCGCCGACGTCCGCGTGGGACTCGGCGGACGACTTGACGTACGTACCGATGCCGCCGTTCCACAGCAGGTCGACCGGCGCCTGCAGGATCGCCTTCATCAGGTCGGCCGGGGTCATCTTCATGACACCGGCCTCGATGCCGAGGGCCTCACGGACGTGCGCGTTGACCGGGATCGCCTTGGCCGTCCGCGGGAACACCCCGCCGCCGGCCGAGATCAGTTCGGTGTTGTAGTCGGCCCAGGACGAGCGCGGCAGCTCGAAGAGACGACGGCGCTCGGCATACGAGGTCTCCGCGTCCGGGGTCGGGTCGAGGAAGATGTGCCGGTGGTCGAAGGCGGCGACCACGCGGATGTGCTCGGAGAGCAGCATGCCGTTGCCGAACACGTCACCGGACATGTCACCGACGCCGACGACGGTGAAGTCCTCGGTCTGGGTGTTGACGCCCAGCTCCCGGAAGTGCCGCTTCACGGACTCCCAGGCACCGCGCGCGGTGATGCCCATCTTCTTGTGGTCGTATCCGGCGGAGCCGCCGGAGGCGAAGGCGTCCCCGAGCCAGAAGTTGTAGCTCTCGGCGACCTCGTTGGCGATGTCGGAGAAGGTCGCGGTGCCCTTGTCGGCGGCGACGACGAGATAGGTGTCCTCCCCGTCGTGCCGGACCACGTCCACCGGAGGCACGACCGCACCGGCGACCAGGTTGTCGGTGATGTCGAGCAGCGCCGAGATGAAGGTCCGGTAGCTGCGGATGCCCTCCGCGAGCCAGGCGTCGCGGTCCACGGACGGGTCGGGCAGCTGCTTGGCGACGAAGCCGCCCTTGGCGCCGACGGGCACGATGACGGTGTTCTTCACCATCTGCGCCTTGACCAGGCCCAGGATCTCCGTCCGGAAGTCCTCGCGCCGGTCGGACCAGCGCAGACCACCGCGCGCGACCTTGCCGAAGCGCAGGTGCACGCCCTCCACCTTCGGCGAGTACACCCAGATCTCGTACGCCGGCCGCGGCGCCGGCAGGTCCGGGATGGCCTGCGGGTCGAACTTCATGGAGACGTACTCGTGCGGCTTGCCGCCCAGCGCCTCCTGGAAGAAGTTGGTGCGCAGGGTCGCCTTGATCAGGGTGAGGAAGGAGCGCAGGATCCGGTCCTCGTCCAGGCTGGCCACCTGGTCGAGAGCGGCGTCCAGCTCCTCCATCAGCGCGTCGGTCAGCTCGACACCCGCGTGCTGGCGCTCCGGTGACATCCGCGCCTCGAAGAGGGAGACCAGCAGCCGCGTGGTGTGGACATTGTTTCGGAGGGTGTCCTCCATGTAGTCCTGGCTGAAGGTGGAGCCCGCCTGGCGCAGGTACTTGGCGTACGCGCGCAGCACCATCGCCTGCCGCCAGGACAGCCCGGCGCTCAGCACGAGGGCGTTGAAGCCGTCGTTCTCGGCCTCGCCGGTCCAGGTGGCGGCGAAGGCCTCCTGGAAGCGCTCACGGCCGTCGTCGCCGAGGTAGTCGCCGTTGCCGTTCAGCGACTTGGGCAGACGCAGCCCGAAGTCGTAGATCCAGGCCGTCGTACGGTCCGAGCAGCGCAGCTCGTACGGGCGCTCGTCGGTGACCTCGACGCCCATGCGGTTGAGGGCCGGCAGGACCGCGGACAGGGAGACCTGCTCACCGGTGCGGTAGATCTTGAAGCGGCGCTCGCCGGGGCCGGCACCGACCGGCTCGTACAGGCTGAGCGCGAAGTCCTTGCTCCGGTCGCGGGTGAGCTTCTCCAGGTGGACCAGGTCGGCGACCGCGGCGCGCGGGGTGTGGTCGGCCTTGTAGCCCTCGGGGAACGCGCTGCCGTAGCGGCGCAGCAGCTCGGCCGCGCGCTCCTCGCCGCACTCGGCGTTCAGCGCCTCGGCGAAACCGTCGGCCCAGGAGCGGGCGGCCTCGACGAGCCGCACCTCGAGCCTGTCCTTGTCGGCGTCGCTGAGCTGCGCCAGCTCGGTGCCCTGCGGGACACGGACCACGAAGTGCAGCCGGGAGAGGATCGACTCGGTGTTCCAGGCGGTGAAGTCGACGCTGGTGCCGTTCAGCTCCTCCTTCAGGATGTCGATGATCCTGAGGCGCACTCCGGTGGTGTAGCGGTCGCGCGGAAGGTAGACGAGGGCCGAGTAGTAGCGGCCGTACTCGTCCTGGCGCAGGTAGAGGCGCAGCCGGCGCCGCTCCTGGAGGTAGAGGACGCTGGTGACGATGGAGCGCAGCTCGTCGGCGGGCGTCTGGAAGAGCTCGTCGCGGGGGTAGGTCTCCAGGATCTGGAGCAGGTCGCGGCCGTCGTGGCTGTTGGGCGAGAAGCCCGCGCCCTTGAGGACCTCCTCGACCTTGCGGCGGACCACGGGGACGCGGCGCACGGACTCGGTGTACGCGGCCGAGGAGAACAGGCCCAGGAAACGCCGCTCACCGATCACGTTGCCCTCGGCGTCGAACTTCTTCACACCGATGTAGTCGAGGTAGGACGGCCGGTGCACGGTGGCGCGGCTGTTGGCCTTGGTGAGGACGAGCAGCTTGTGCTCACGGGCCTTGGCGCGGGCGTCGGCGGGCAGCCGCTCGAAGGACGGGCTGACCGGGTGACTGTCGTCACCGCCGTGCTGCGGATCGGAGCGCAGGATGCCGAGTCCGGTGCCGGGAACGGCGGCCAGCGCGTCGTCGTCGCGCAGCTCGTACTCGCGGAACCCCAGGAAGGTGAAGTGGTCGTCCGAGAGCCAGCGCAGCAGCTCACGGGCCTCCTCGACCTCCAGGTCACGCAGGTCGTCGGCGGTCGGCTCGGTGGGCAGTTCCTCCGCGATGCGCAGCGCGGCGTCGCGCATCTTCTCCCAGTCCTCGACGGCCTCGCGGACGTCGGACAGGACGCGCAGCAGATCGGCGGTGATCTGCTTCAGGTCGGCGCGGTCGGTCTCACGGTCGATCTCGACGTGGATCCAGGACTCGACGTGCGCGTCGTGCGGCAGATCCTCGATGGTGGGCCGGCCGGGCAGCACCTCGATGAGCTCGCCGGTCAGATCGCGCCGTACGACGAACTGCGGGTGGATGACGAGGTGGATGCCCCGGCCCTGCCGGGACAGCTCGTTGGTGACCGAGTCGACGAGGAAGGGCATGTCGTCGGTCACGACCTCGACGACGGAGTGGCTGCAGGTCCAGCCGTTCTCCTCGACGGTGGGCGTGTGCACTCGGACGTTGGCCGTGCCCTGGGGGCGGTTCTCGGCCAGTCGGTAGTGGGAGAAGGCGGCTCCGAAGACATCGACCGGGTCGCGGTCGGTCAGGTCCTCCGGGGCGGTGTGCAGGTAGTAGCGCTGGAGGAACGCGAGCACGGTGTCCTTGTCCGGAGTGCCCTCGCTCGTCGTCCCAGTCGGTAGGTGCCCCCCGACCGGGCTGTTCTCAGCTACCCGGGCAGCCCTCTCGAGCAGCTCGGCCTTGGCTTCGTCCAGCTTGGTCTGCATTGTCCTCTGGCTCCTGTCGCGCGCCGTTGCGTGACGTAGAAGGAAGTACGGTCTCTTCTCCGACGTAACGCCGTGACGCGGGGTGTCCGGTCTGGTCCGACGCTATGCCGCATGGAGAGATGAGCGGGGTGGTATCGGCCATTCTCGGCACCTGCGGCGACTGTGACGCTGATCTCTGCGTCGTCCGTCCCCGGGGTGTCCGCGGCCTACGGAGCACGCTCACGATTCCGCTTGCGTCCACGTTCCCGCTGGTGCGTGCCGCGGTCGCCGCTCCGTCCCGCCCATGAAGATCAGCGATCGCCGCCCGGTCACGGATGTCGTCCGTGCGCTCCGGGCGCGAGGCAGGGGCAACTGGGCCCCCGCGAGATATCGCGCTGATCACGCCACCAGGCTATCGCTCCCTACCCGGGGCCCGTCATGAGCCGTATGTGTACAAAACCGGGGGTGGAACTTTGACAGTATGCACAGGGACGAAAGGGACGGGGCCGTGCAGTCCTCCGGTAACCCTCTCCTGCGGCACCACGTTGACGAGGACGGTGGGGCAGAGGCGGAATAGAGCTGTAGCCCCTCTGAAATCCCGCTGGGACCCACTGGGACCCACTGGGACCCGCTTGGGCCACTGGGACCCACTGGGACCCACTGGGGCCCGCTGGGACCTGCTGGGACCCACTGGGGCCCGCTGGGACCTGCTGGGACCTGCTGGGACCCACTGGGACCTGCTGGGACCCGCTGGGACCTGCTGGGACCCGCTGGGACCCGCTGAAGCTCCACCGAAGCTCCACTGAAGGGAGCGGCACCGACATGACACCGAAGATCCTTATGGTCACCGGCGACGCGGCGGAATCACTGGAGGTCCTGTACCCCTACCAGCGCCTGCGCGAGGAGGGCTACGAGGTCCATATCGCGGCTCCCACCCGCAAGCAGCTCCGCTTCGTGGTCCACGACTTCGAACCCGGCTTCGACACGTACACGGAGAAGCCCGGCTACACCTGGCCTGCCGACCTCGCGTTCTCGGAGGTCGACCCCGGTCAGTACGCCGCCGTGGTGATCCCGGGTGGCCGCGCGCCCGAGTACCTCCGCAACGACCCCGAACTCCGCAAGATCCTCAAGTCCTTCTTCGACGCCGACAAGCCCGTGGCCCAGATCTGCCACGGTCCACTCCTCACGGCCGCCGCCGACGCCCTGCGCGGCCGCCGCGTCACCGCCTACCCGGCACTGGAACTGGACATGCAGGCCGCCGGAGCGACCTTCCAGGACGCGGAGGCGGTGGTCGACGGCACCCTCGTCTCCGCCCGCGCCTGGCCGGACCACCCGGCCTGGATGCGCGAGTTCCTCAAGGTACTGAGGACGAAGGCACCGGTGGACTGATCGACTCGGGGGCGGTGACGTGGGAGGTGTGAGCCGGGTACACGGCTCAGCACCGGCGAGATCTGAACCGGGTACGCGGCTGCCCCGCCGGCGAGGGGCGCCGCACATCCCGGGCGCCGCCGCACACCCCGGTCAGCGAGCTCGAACAACAGGCCTACGCCGCCATCAGTCGCTCGGCCTCCTCGACCGCCTCCTCCAGGCTGTCCACCACGGGCACGCCGATCCCTTCGAGGCTGGCGCGGCTGTGCGAACCGCCGGTGTAGAGCACGGCCCGCGCCCCCACGTGCAGGGCGGCCACCGCGTCGTCGGCGGCGTCACCGATCACCACCGTGTGCTCCGGGTCCACGCCCGCGAGCGAACCTATGTGCCGCACCATGTGCTCGGCCTTGCTGCCGCCGGACGGCCCGACCCGCCCCTCCACCCGCACGAAGTGCGGCTCGATCCCGAACCCCCTGACCAGCGGCACCAGTTCCTCATGCACATACATGCTCAACAGCGACTGGCTGCGCCCCGCCGACCGCCAGTCCGCGAGCAACGTCGTCGCCCCCTCGGTGAGCTCGCACGTCACGCGGTGCTCCGCGTAGTACCGGTGGAAGGTGTCGTCCATGACCTCCCACTCGGCATCGGTCGGCAGCCGTCCCATCAGCCGCTCGTAGAACTTCGGCACCGGCACGCAGTACAACTCCCGGTACCGCTCCAGCGTGAGCGGCTCCAACCCCAACTCGGCGAACGCCGCGTTCGTCGCCCCGATGATCGCGGCGTTGTCGTGGAACAGCGTCCCGTTCCAGTCCCACACGATGTGCGCTGCTGCGCCCTGCTTCCCCATGCCAAGAAACTACCCGCCCGCACTGACAACGCCCACCGGCGCAGGCTCAGTCCTCCAGCCCTACCAGGTTGGGAATCTCCTGCGTCGCGAACCACAACAGCTCGTGGTCCTCGGCCCCGTCCACGATGAACTGCGCGTCGTCGTCCCCGTGATCGGCCGCCCCCAGCGCGTCCACGGCGGCCGAGACATCCCCCCCGGCGTCATCGGCGTCCACGTGCACCGCGGCCGCCTTTGACAGGGCCACGGAACCCGACACCCGCACCTCACCGAGCGCCACCGGATCGAGCCCCCGGTCGGGATCGGCGACCGCGGCCCGGTCGGGAACGTCGACCGCGACGACCACCCGCCGCCGCACAGCGCCCGGCTCCCCCGCGAGCAGCCGCAGCGAGGCCAGCGCGGCCCGGTTCAGTGCCGCGTACTCGAGCTCCTCGATGTCGTCGGAGAGGTACCACTCGCGCAACGCGGGCGTGACGGCGTACGCGACGACCGGTCCCGCCGCCAGCTCCCCCGTCTTGTACGCCTCGGCGAGACCGGAGAGGGTCAGGGGGACGTAGACGCGCATGACTGGCCGCTTTCGTAGTCGGGAGGGTTCCCGGGTCGGAGGGCTCCCGGAAGGGCGGTCCCGCGCCTCCCGGGAAGGCCTTCAGGATACGTGCGGGCGTCCCCTTTCGGGTCCCGGTCCCTCCCCCGTACGGCGTCCACCCCCGGCCCGCGATTCACCCGGCGCATCCCTGCCCCGCCAGGCCTCCCACCCCTCCCGCTCACTCTGATAGGTGAACCTTCCGGCCGCCGCGGCGCGCGCCGGGCGTCCTTGCGGGGGCCCGCTCCCGCCTCGTAGAAGATCCCCAACACGAAGTTACCGCCCGGTATCAACCGGTCACGGCGAGCGAGGCCGACGCATGAACGGGGACGACGCATGAACAAAGTGATGACCAGGACGAAGCGCCGCCCGGGCACCCGCCCACCCGGCCGCCACGACACCCGCCGCCCCGGCACCACGCCACCGCGCCCGAGACCGGATCCGAGGTCACCCGCCACCAGGTCGGAGACCTCGTCGGCATCGGCTGCATGGTCAACTCCTGCCGCGAGTGCGTGAAC